>JAQVSX010000183.1 GCA_028700355.1 Clostridia bacterium | reverse complement strand
GATGTAGAACTGACAAACGAGGTTGTCCAAAAAATAATAGGCGCTTTTGCGTTATATATAAGCGGTAAAATAAATAAAAGCCCGAATAACATTACAATTTCGGTAGGTAACGATTCTAGGATATCGTGCGGCAGGATAAATGCCCAAGTTGTAGGCACGCTTTCGTCCTGCGGTATAAATGTTATAAACTGCTCTTTAATTTCTACCCCGGCAATGTTTATGACAACGCTTGAGCATACGCTAAATTGCGATGCGGCTGTAATGATAACTGCAAGTCATCATCCTTTTAACAAAAACGGACTTAAATTTTTTACAAAATCGGGCGGACTTGAAAGCAGCGAAATAGAGAAGATATTACAGCTTGCCAAGCAAGGCAAAAGCCTTACTTGCGAGATTTCGGGCAATGTATATAATAATAATTTTATAGACGATTATTCAAAAATACTGCGTGATAAAATATTAAGCGCTTGCGGCAAAGATAAGCCTTTTAGCGGCTTTAAAATTATTGTCGACGCAGGTAACGGTGCAGGCGGCTTTTTTGCCGATAAGGTTTTAAAACCTTTGGGCGCAGATATAAGCGGCAGCCAATTTTTGCAGCCTGACGGTAATTTTCCCAACCATATACCCAATCCCGAAAACAAACAGGCTATGGAATCAATATGCTCTGCGGTAATAAAAAACAATGCCGATTTTGGTATTATTTTTGATACCGATGTAGACAGGGCGGGCGCTGTGGACTTTGACGGAAAGGAAATAAACCGCAACACACTTATTGCGCTTATATCGGCAATACTTTTGGAAGAAAAAAGCGGCGCATACATAGTTACCGACAGCATTACAAGCGAAGGGCTTACCGATTTTATACAAAGTCGGGGCGGCGTTCATTACAGGTACAGGCGCGGTTATAAAAATGTAATTAACAAGGCAATAGAGCTAAATAATGAGGGTAAATATTGCCCCCTTGCCATAGAGACCAGCGGACACGCCGCATTAAAGGAAAATTATTTTCTTGATGACGGGGCATATCTTATTGTACGCCTGCTGATAAAAATGGCAGAGCTTAAAAAGCAGGGCAAAAAGCTTAATTATTTGATTGGCGATTTAAAAATGCCTTATGAGGAAGCCGAAATAAGACTTAATTTTTTATGTGAAGAGTTTAAGGCATACGGACAAATGATAATAGAAAAATTAAAAGAATATGCCTACATTAATAAAGATTTTATTCCTGCAAAGGAAAATTACGAAGGAATAAGAATTTCTTTTGCACAAGGCAGCGGGGACGGATGGTTATTATTGAGGCTCAGCCTGCACGACCCTATAATGCCGATAAATATAGAAAGCAATGTTTTAGGCGGCACAAAAATAATTGCGCAAAAGCTGTATAATTTTTTGAAAGATTTTAATTATTTAAATATATCTAAATTACAAGAATTTATCAATTAGGAGAACATTTATGGATGTAAGAAATTTAACAGTAAACACAATCAGAGTATTATCCGCAGATGCGGTACAGAAGGCAAATTCAGGTCATCCCGGTTTGCCTATGGGAGCGGCACCCCTTGCCTATTCGATATGGGCAGATAATATGGTGCATAATCCCTTTAATCCTAAATTTATAAACAGAGACAGGTTTATTTTATCGGCGGGGCACGGCTCTATGCTGGTTTATTCGCTTTTGCATCTTTTCGGATATAACGTAACAATAGAAGATTTAAAGAATTTTCATCAACTAGGCAGCAAAACGCAGGGACATCCCGAATATCATATCACAGAGGGCGTGGAGACTACAACAGGTCCGCTTGGGCAGGGCATTGCAAACGGCGTGGGAATGGCGCTTGCAGAAAGTCATCTTGCCGCAAAATTCAACAAGGAAGGCTTTCCAGTTGTTGACCATTACACTTATGTGATATGCGGAGACGGCTGTATGATGGAAGGCATAGAAAGCGAGGCGGCTTCCTTTGCTGGAACAATGCAGCTTGGCAAATTGATTTTATTATATGACGATAACGAAATTTCTATAGAGGGCGATACCGATATAACGTTTAAAGAAAATGTCGGCAAAAGGCACGAGGCGCAAGGCTGGCATGTAGTATACGTAAACGACGGCAACGATATAGATGCACTTAACAAGGCTATAAAAAAAGCAAAAAAAGTAACAGACAAACCCTCTTTAATTGTATGTAAAACGGTTATTGGTTACGGCTCGCCGCTTGCCGGCAAGGCAGACAGCCACGGCGCACCCCTCGGAGAAGTAAACGTAAAGGCGACAAAGGAGTATTTAAATTGGACATATCCCGATTTTACCGTTCCGCAGCAGGTAAAAGAGCATATGGCAAAGCTTGCGCTAAAGGGTAGGCGGGCAGAAAATAAATGGAAAAGAATGTTTAAGGCTTACAAACAGCAATATCCCGTACTTGCACAGGAATTTGAAAATTATTATAATAATAAAATGCCCGATTTTATTAATAACGAAGACCTTTTCAAATTTGACAAGCCCGAAGCAACAAGGAATACAAGCCATATAGTTTTAAATAAAATAGCGCAGTTAGTACCCAATCTGATAGGAGGCTCTGCGGACCTTGCACCGTCAAACAAATCTAATATCAAGGGCA
>JAQVSX010000182.1 GCA_028700355.1 Clostridia bacterium | reverse complement strand
AACAGCTAAGGCGGCTATGTGTAATTGATAACGGAGAATTGGCAGGTATTTGCGCCATAGGCGATATATCGGTTTCACGCTTAGGCAAGGCAGAGGCGGGACAGGCGCTGTCTGAAATATCCCAGCCTAATTAACTTTAATGAAAAAATATTTTTAAACACCCCCTAATCAGCGGGTGTTTTTTTTGGCAAAAAGTAAAAAAGTTAACGCCGCTAATTAAACGCCATGCGCCTAAGTAGCAGGCGAGAGCTTGCCAAATTTATTTCGGCAAGGTTTCTATTAGTAATTAATATTAAAGTATAAATAAACAGTCAATAAATAAACTATTACAGAAATAATTAATATTGCTTGACTAAAACATTGTTAATTGCTAAAATATAAGTGAAAATAAATAACAAAAAATGTTAATAAATAACACAAAATAATAACATTGGAGGGAAGTTATGGCTCAGGCTGTTATAATGCCCAGACAAGGCCAATCGGTAGAAAGCTGTATAATAACCAAATGGCACAAAAAAGAGGGCGACATAGTTAAAACAGGCGATTTATTGTTTACTTACGAAACCGACAAAGCGACATTTGACGAAGAAGCAAAATTTGACGGAACAATGCTGAAAATTCTTTATAATGAAGATGACGATGTTCCCTGCCTTGAAAACGTTTGCATAATAGGCGAAAAGGGGGAAGATATATCTTCTTTCATCAAAGGCGGCGAAAAGTCCGCAAATGATATAAAGGAAAAAGCAGAGGAAAAAATAAATTCAATTAAAGAAGAAATAAACGCCGTAGCGGTACAGGTTAACGAAACCGCAGAGGGCGGCAAAATAAAAATATCCCCCCGTGCAAAAAATCTTGCACAAAAATTAGGGATAGATTATTCACAAATTTCGGCAACAGGCCCCGAAGGCAGAATAACAGAAAAAGATATAGAAAATTATGCGGCTTCGGGAGTCATTAGTTTAAGGCAGCAGGCAGCGCCTCAACAGGCAGCGCCCATTCAGGAAAAGCCTTTTACAGACGAAAAGCTTACAAATATAAGAAAGGCAATTGCAAAGGCTATGTATAACTCCCTTCAAAGCACGGCTCAGCTTACGCATACAGCGTCATTTGATGCGACTTCAATACAAAATCTGCGCAGCGCCATTAAGCCCCTTGCCGAAAAGGGACAAATCGGCAACATAACGCTAAACGATATAATTATGTATGCCGTAGTGCGTATGCTTACAAGGTACAGAATATTCAACGCCCATATGCTTGACGATAAAATCCGTTACTTTAACAATGTAAATATCGCAATGGCGGTTGATACAGAGCGCGGATTGATGGTTCCCGTATGCTTTAATGCCGAAAACCTTTCTTTAAGCGAACTTGCACAGCAGCTTAAAAAACTTTCAACAGCTTGCCGTCAGGGCAGCATAAGCCCCGATTTACTTTCGGGCGGCGGCTTTACCGTTTCCAATCTGGGTGTTTACGGTGTAGAAAGCTTTACACCCATACTCAATGCTCCGCAAACGGGAATACTCGGCGTAAACACAATCACAACAAGGGTTAGACAGGGCAAAAACGGTTTAGAGACTTATCCCTGTATGGCATTGTCGCTTACTTATGACCACAGGGCGGCAGACGGCGGAGATGCGTCAAGGTTTTTGCGTGATTTATGTAATTACCTCGAAAACTTTACGACAGAAGCTGCACTTGCGGCGCTAATATAAAAAAGGCAGGTTAAAAATGTACGATTTAATTGTTATAGGCGGAGGCCCTGCGGGATATCTTGCGGCGGAAAGAGGCGCAGAAGAAGGACTTAAAATACTGCTTTACGAAAAAAGGAATTTGGGCGGAGTATGCCTTAACGAAGGCTGCATACCCAGCAAGAGCCTGCTGTATTCGGCTAAAATATATCAAAGCGCTCTTTACGGCGAAAAATACGGCGTTACAGCAAAAGATATTTCATTTGACCATAAAAAAGTAATAGAAAGAAAGCAAAAGGTCGTAGGAATGCTTGTCGGCGGCATTAAGGCAAAACTAAAAAAGCTTAAAGTGGAAATTATAAGCAGTGCCGCATATATAAAAGGCAGAAGCGGCGGCGCTTTTCAGGTAGAAGCAGACGGAAAGGTATCCGAGGCTAAACAGCTTTTAATAGCTTGCGGCAGTATGCCTGTACTTCCCCCCATAGAAGGACTAAAAGAAAGTATAACAAGCGGCTTTGCTCTTACAAACAGAGAAATTTTGGATTTAACCGAAGTCCCCGCAAAGCTCAGCATTATAGGGGGCGGCGTAATAGGGCTTGAAATGGCTGCTTATTATAACGCAGCAGGCAGCGAAGTTACCGTAATAGAAATGCTTGACCATATAGCGGGAAACACAGATGCCGAAATAGCAAAGCTACTGCAAAATAGCCTTCAAAACAAGGGCGTAAAATTTATGCTTTCTTCAAAGGTAACAAAGATAAGCGGCGGCAAAGTCGAATATATTAATGACGGCAAAACCCAAAGCGTAAAAGCCGACAAGGTACTCGTTTCTATCGGCAGAAAGCCCTTTACAGAGGGAATAGGTTTAGAAAATATCGGGCTGCATACCGAAAGGGGTGCAGTAGTTACAGACGATATGTGCCGCACCAA
>JAQVSX010000181.1 GCA_028700355.1 Clostridia bacterium | reverse complement strand
CGAACTTCATTTAAGCATCACCTCCTTTAAAATTTTATTAATCTGTTTTACATCGTCTATGCAGTAAACCAAAAACCCAAGTGCTTCCAACTGACCTTTTCTCTTTACCTGAATCGGTCTCATTTTCTTACCCGGTGCTTTTAATTCTACAAACAACGCTTTTTCTTCGGGCAGCAACACCAGCCTATCAGGCAGTCCCGTCATAGATAATGAATTTATCTTTATGGCAATACCGCCCATAGCTTTTACCTTAGTGCATAGTTTTTGTTCAATGTGCCTTTCTGTCATCTGTTTCCTTTCTCGCGCGCGTTATGTGTATAATGCGTATATGTAATACTGTCTCCTATATACCTACCTATTTATTATTAATAGTAATTATCAGCAACAGGCAACAAATCTTCTGTAAGCCTTGTGTATAAAGACTTTTTCGCTGTTTCCGTTAAGTGTTGCTGTAAAGCTTTAAGCAACGCTAATTATGTTGCCGTGTTGCTGATATGTTGCCATTAACATTTGGCATTATTTCATTACAATATGGCTTGCGTACATAATGATTTTTAAAACATGGTGATTTTTTACTAATACCATAATGCCAATTTAGTTCCTTGCCATTAATCGGTATAAAATTACATCTTAACATTGCATCTTTGAACTGATTATTAGTAACATAAATACCTGTAGCCTTTGTCATAATATGTTTTAAACTATAACTACTGCACCCATAAAGGGGTGTTTTTCTTGGATATATATTTTCTTTTATCCAGTTCAATACTGTTTCCATATCACTTACCGAAAGGTCCGTAATATAATTATCATCGTTTTCTGTATAAGGTTTCATTAATTTTTCTCCTCCATTCGTTCATAGCCTTTAACTATTCCATACATTCCAAATCTTGCTTTATCATCGGATTTTTTCCAACCGTCTAACCTTGCCATAATGCCAGTTATTTCATTTGCGTCCATCTTTTTTAACTGACCGCGCTCACGCCCAAAACATTCGCACCATATTTCCATATTACATACACGTTTTCGCCTTATCTTACCTACAAGGTTTTGTCCTGTAAACTCACTTCCGTTTAAGAAGTTTCGCCTTGCAAACAAGTCCATGCTGTTCCAATTCTCCGGCAGTAATGTATCTAAATACTCTCTAACAATGCCTTCGCGCTCATCACTTTCCAATGCATCATGCTGCTCTTGCACTGCATATTTTAAAATACTGTTGTCTTCAATATACAGTTTTTCGCCTTTTTTATAATAATAAATCGCCTCTGCCCAGAATTGATTTACAAATTCATCGCTTAATTCAGCCGGGTCTTTACTGTACATTTTTAATGTTTTTACCGGCCAATATCTTCTGTTACCGGTAATATCTCGTAAAAAGCCGTTCTCTGCGTTTGTAGTTGCTATAAATATACATTGACGCGGATGAGGGCTTGCACGCCTGCCGTATGACGCTCTGTAAATGTCGTTCTGCCTTGATATGAAAGCTTTTAATGTCTCTATATCTGCCTTCCTCATACCTGACAATTCCGATATTTCTATTATCCAACTGCCCTGTAGCTTTTCTGCTGCTGTCTTATCCTTAGTATCTGATAAGCTTACATCATCGTTAAACCATTTGCCGCAAAGCCGCCTTAAAAGTGATGACTTTTTTTGCCCCTGAAAACCGTTTAAAACAAGCATTGTATCAAATTTACATCCCGGTCTTTTTATCCTTGCCACAGCACCCACAAACGTTTTTCTTGTTGCAGCTCTAACATAGGGGGTATCTGCCGAGCCGAAGAAATTAATTAATAGCGTGTCTAACCTGCATTTACCGTCCCATGCGGGTAGTGATTTAAAGTATTCTCTGACAGGGTGGTATGAACGGTCATCAACTACTTTTGCAATTGCTGTATCATAGTTGCGTTTAGAAAAGCTTCCATATATCTTATCTATATATGCCTCTAATTGCGCATCGTCCGCCTCTCTCCAAAAGCTGAAATCCTTTGGGCGCTTCCACGGAGCTTTATGCTTAATTTCCATACCATCAGCAAATTCATTAAACACAATGCCTTTAAGTTTTTCATCGTTTTCAAGTATTAATATGAGGTTTTGTAAAGTATTTTTAGCATTACCGGACTTGTCAATCTTTAATTTATTTCGCCAGTTATCATCTGCCTTGAAATCTTTTTCTGCCTGTTTTTTCTTTTCCGATAATACCTGTTTCTTAATATTATCGTCGTTTAATGCCATTTGCTGCATTGCTATATACGACGGCAGTTTTGATACGGGAGTATTTACTTCCGCATTTACGTCTAAATCACCGTATTTATGCAGCCTTACCAAGTCCCATGCGTTACACAGCTTGCCGCATACGGGGTCTGTGGCGTGATGTGAGTATGCGAATTTATCATCGTATACAACTACACCCGCGGTGCTGTCTGCAGGTATATAATCGTACCTGTCAGGCATTACAGAGGGCTTATATACATCGTCTAAAAATTTTTCTATCGCATCGCTTATGCCGTATGCCCTGCAAAATGCGCCTATTATACCTTCCTTTTTGAGCGGGTCCGATTGCTTTTTTATGCTTGTTTTTACCGTTTTCGTCTGCCTTGACGATACCGGCCACTGCGAGCTG
>JAQVSX010000180.1 GCA_028700355.1 Clostridia bacterium | reverse complement strand
CCCTTTTTAAATGGAACAAGTCGTTAACCGCAAAATATACCGCAGTATGCTCCCTTAAATGCTCTAAATAACCGATAAGCTCTTTCAGGTCTTGCGTTTCGTTCCATTTTTTTGCGCCGTAATACACCTGAAAACCCGCACCGATAGATATGGCTTTTGTATCGAAAATCGTTATTTTTCTTTCAGGGTATTTTTGCTTTAACTGCTGTATAGCCTTGTCCATAAATTCAAATGTGGCGCTGAGCTGATGTGAAAAGGTCATATATATTATGTCCTGCCCCTCCTTAAAGAAAGGCTCAAAATATTCTATATAATTATATTCGTTAAGCGCCGCCGTTGTCGGCATGCTCTTTGCCCTCATTCTGTCATAGAAATGTCGAAAATCAGTTTTTTCGCCGAGGTCGTAAAAATATTCCTTGCCGTCTAAGGTGTAAGGCATTTTTATTACATTAAGCCCCATCTCTTTAGCTTTATCAAACCAAAGTTCGCAATTGGTATCGCAAAACAATACGCTCATAATAATTCCTCCAAAAATAATAACAATATACAAATTATAATATAATTTCAGCAATAAATCAATAGTAAATTTATATCTGTCGTTTTTAATAGCATTTTTTTCTATTATGCCGTATTTATTAATAAAAATGTTTTGCGCTCTTTATTTAAACCGAAAATTTGCACATTATAATAAAGGGTATTTTACCCCAAAGCAAAAGCTGCGAGGTATTAACCTTTGTCGGTGCCCGCAAAAATGCCCTTGCAAACAAGCATTTTTGCTTCCAAAAAAAGCGGAGGCTAAGTTATGTCGGAATATTTAATCAGCAGCAACAAGACATATACGGGATTTTTTCAGCTGCTTATAAAAAGTTTAAAAAATTTTAAAAGCAGCCTTAAATTGAATATTACGATAAAAAAGCTGTGCGGCAGATTTTACGCAAGCGTCGTCTGCCCTGAAAATAATTATAGTGATATTAAAATTCTTATAAAGGATATGTTAAGGGATATAATACTAATCAATGACAAATATGTTTTTTTTAAAAAGTCGCTTAATATAAAAATAAGCGATAAAGCTTTGGAAAGTCTTTTTTATACCTCTATAACTTTATATGACAGGGAATACGATTACGAGCTTTTAAATTTAAATTTTGCTGCCGAAAAAGAACTGACCATTGACGGCATATTTAATTTTTGCATTAGTGAATTAAAAAAGCGGTGGGTTACGGTCGCTCAGATTTTGCAGGATAACTTTTACAGCGACAACGACAGAGATGCTATTTGCGAATTTATAAAGCATATAATATATTCTTTGCCTAACATACTTAACGAAGTAAACATATATAAAAAAGAAGACTTATATGTTTTCCTTGACGGCAACGGCAAAAGCATTGACGAATTTATCAGCGCCAACGGCGGCGAGCTTGCTTCTAAAATAATATTTGTAAACCCCGCTTTAATAAATTTTTACGATTGCAACGACAGACAGACAATGACCTTTCTAAAAAACATTTTTAACGAAAGAATAAAATTTTTCAGTTAAATTTTTATTGACATAATATCGCTTTCTTAATATAATATATGTAATTAAATGGCATATAAAAAGACAAGTAGCCTTTTATTTTTTATTCAGAGAGCGGCGGTTTAAGCTGAAAACCGCTGTATAAAATGTAAATGCGTGAAACCGCTTTTAAACCGTTATCGGTATAAGCCGCCTTTGTGCAGGCAAATGCATATATTTAAGCGGCCGAATTTTTTTCGGCAATTAAGGTGGAACCGCGGGTAGTAAAAAAACCGTCCTTAAAACAAATATTGTTTTAAGGATTTTTATTTTTTAGGGAAAATTTAAGGAGGGTACAAATATGCAAATAACTTTAAAGGACGGCAGCGTCAAAGAGTTTGACGGCGGCAAAAAAATTACAGAAATAGCTAAGTCTATAAGCGAAGGTCTTGCAAGAGCGGCAGTTGCCGCAAAGGTAGACGGCAGAATAACTGATTTAAGGCAGTATATAGATTTTGACTGCACCATAGAAATACTGACATTAAAAGACGAGGAGGGCAAAAATGTTTACCGCCATACCTGCTCGCATATACTTGCACAGGCGGTTAAATCTGTTTACCCTACCTGCAAGCTTGCCATTGGCCCTGCGGTTAGCAACGGATTTTATTACGACTTTGAATTCAGAACGCCTATAACATACGCAGACCTGAATAAAATAGAAACAGAGATGTCTAAAATAATAAAGGCGGATATCGCTATTGAAAAATTTACCTTAAATAAAAAAGAGGCTTTAAAGCTGTTTACAGGTCAACCTTATAAAAAAGAGCTTATTGAAGATATGGCGGCAGATACCGTATTGTCATTTTATAAGCAGGGAGATTTTACCGATTTATGCAGCGGCCCCCATTTGCTTTCTACCGGAGGTATAAAGGCGTTTAAACTGACATCTGTTGCGGGAGCTTATTGGCGGGGAAACGAAAAAAACAAAATGCTTACAAGAATTTACGGAACGGCGTTTGATAAAAAGAGCGACCTTGACGCATATCTTGCCGCTGTTGAGGAATCTAAAAAAAGAGATCACAACAAATTAGGGCGAGAGCTTGAAATTTTTATGACCGATGAAAACATAGGTTCGGGACTGCCGCTGTTTATGCCGAACGGCGCAAAGATTATGCAAATTCTGCAAAGGT
>JAQVSX010000179.1 GCA_028700355.1 Clostridia bacterium | reverse complement strand
AAGCGGCAGTATGCCGTTTACCTCTCTAATGCTGCCGCCAAGTGATAATTCCCCGAAAAGCGCAAAATTGCTTATTTTTCCGCTGTCAAGCTGCCCCGAAGCAGACAGTATTCCCGCCGCAATGGCAAGGTCATACATCGCACCTTCCTTTTTTTTGCCTGCAGGTGCTAGATTAACGGTTATTCTTTCCATAGGGTAGTTTAATCCGCTGTTTTTTATTGCAGAACGCACCCTTTCACGAGATTCTTTAACGGCAGTATCGCCAAGGCCAACAATTTCGTATGAGGGCAGACCGTTATTGATGTCTACCTCTATGCCGAGAGGATAGCCGCTGATGCCAATTAAACCAAAACTCTTTAAAATAGAAAGCATTTTTTTCCTCTGTAAAAGTGATTATAAACCTACATGTTTGCTAAATACGCCAAGCCATCTGAACATTAATGATGCAAGCGTGTAATCGACAGGTATTCCCGTATATGCGGGAAAAAATAATATAAAATTTAAAACGGCAAGCGCTATATAAACGCCGCAAAACAAACCGCCCTTTGTTATTTTTGCCTTAATAAATATATTGTCAAACGAGCGGACAACATCGCCGTTTTTTTTGCATATATCTCTTAACAAATATATTATCATACCTATATAGTAAGGCATTGCGGGGTAAAAATGGTATATAAACGTTGTCCTTTCTACCAAAGTCCAAGGCAGCAAAGCGCTTAAAAAACCCGTAAGCAAAAAAAGCTTTGTCTGACCAAATTTTTTGCTGAAAATAAAATATATAAGCGCAACCGCCCCGAACCACATTACCATATAGTTGCCCATACTGTGAATTCTTGCGTATGCGTTAAAGCTGTCATCTGCCTTGTACATAAAAACCGAACGGTAGTTAAAGAGCCAGCTATACCACGGTGAAGCGCATTGATGCTCATCATTTACCACCCATTTGGCGTGATAATTAAGCATATAGCTTTGGTTTTCTGCCATTGTATCAAAAAGAGCTTTCAAACTCTTGTTGCCGTCAGTCAGGTACGGCAGATAAGATAATAAGTAAATTATAAAGGGTATTATAACAAAAAAAATGATTCCTGTAAACAAAGTACATATTAATTTGTAATTAAATGCCTTAGAATAGCCTTTAATATCCTGCCCATCATGGTAAAGAATCGCAGCTTTATATCTATATTCGTTTATCATTTTTGCGATATATATTATAAAGAGCGCCAAAAGCCCCGCCCCCGTATAAAAGCCCGTCCATTTAGAAGATATAGCAAGCCCGAAAAATATTCCCGAAAGCGCAAACGGCAAAAGGCTTTTTAAGGTGTTTTCTCTCAGTATATTTGTGCGGAAAAATTTTATCATAAAAAGCATTGCAAGCGTGGAAAAAAATACTATATATGTGTCTATTGTGGCAATTCTGCCCTGAACAAAATGCAGTCCGTCAAGGCAACCCAAAAGCGCAAACAGTGCAGCCCATTTTCTGCTTAAAAAAATGTTTTTTCCCAGTGCGTAAAGCGCCGCCGAAAGCATTGCAGAAAAAATTACTCCGCTTATCCGCCAGCCGAAAGGATTCATTCCAAAAATTCTTATCCCTAAAGATATAATTATCTTGCCAAGCGGCGGATGCGTTCTCTCATAAGGTTGCCAGCCCATAATATGCTCAAATGCGGTGCGGGCGTGGTAAATTTCGTCAAAGTACATATCCGTCATTAAAGAGTTAAACGGGTAATAGTTTTTCTCGTCAAATGCATATCTTGCCGAATGCTCCCCTATGCTGTTATCATTTACTATGCTGTAATTTATTATTTTGCGGCCGCTATCTAACAGCACTATTTCGTTTATTCTCATTCCGCCGCTGCAGGAAAAAGCAAAATAATTTTTGTTTACAGAAGTTTCACCACCGTCATAAACCATAAACCAGCAATATAAATTATCCTCAATGGTTTTTTGTTTTATGCGGTCTTCCGTCTTTAATTCGCTTGCCGACATGCTGTCGGAGGCATAAACATTAAGCTTTTTAACGCCCCCGCTTTTGTCTATGCCGTTATAACACCATATTTCTTTTACCTGCGTATTATTTGGCAACTGTAAAACAATGATGTCGCTCTGTGCGGTTTCCCAATATGTTTGTGGAACATCTGTCGAACCCATATTAATCATACTTACTAAAAAATAGGCGGCAAAAAAAACAAGCATAATTATATAGTCTTTACTGCTAAGCCTGCTTATCTTTCTGCTACTCAGCGATTTTTTATATTTATTGTCAAACTGCTCAAGTTTTTTATTTAATTTTTGATAATGCTTTATTTCCTGATTATCCATAAATATCATTCTCGACTGCGGTTTTTTTTGACCTTAAACATATACTTATTACAGTATAAGCAAAAAATATAAATTGCAATACCCATATTACACTGCATACTACAAAAAAAGTATCGCCGCTATACCCGTAGTGCCTGTACCTCGGGATTTTAAATAACAATACGCCGCTGTTTAACAATTGCAGCAATGTAAACATAATAAAGCAGAAATAAAGCCTTTTATCCTTATATATTACCGCCGCAATCAGTAGCGGAGCTAGTGCAGCAAACATATAACGCTCGTGCATTTTGGTGGAAAATGTAAATACGGCAATTATTATAAAGCTGCACAGCAAATAGAGCGTCTTTTTAGATTTTGATATTATAAACAATAATGTAGAAATTAAACATA
>JAQVSX010000178.1 GCA_028700355.1 Clostridia bacterium | reverse complement strand
ATCTTTTTGGCTTAAAACTGCCTTATTTCCTCGCTAATAGCGCTGCTATCAGCTTCGTCTAACGGCAATTTTCTGCTCAAAAATCTATCCGAAATTTATCGAAGGTGCTATTTAGAGCTTCCCTAATATACAAAAACAATTTATTGATTTATAACGTATTTTTTTTCATTTGCATAACCGTAATCAAAATTTTCTCTTGCATATTGCTCGATAAATTCCCTGCTGTTCTTATACTCAATTTCTTCTTCCAATTGCCGCACCTGCCTTTTTAAATCTTCTATATCTGTGTTATATTTTCCGGTTGCGGCATTTATATCAGATAAAGCAATACCTTGAAACAGTATATATATAAACAGCAAAACAATAACCGTCAGAGCGGCGGCAGTAATTAGCTTAACTTTTTGATGAAGCTGTTTTTCGGTCATTTTTATTACTCCCTTTGCGTTTAGCTAAATACTTTTTCAAACAGGTAATACCATTATATATTTTTTTTGCGGTAAAATCAATAGGTTTTTGAAAAGAATATTTTTCTATACAAAAACCGCCAATAAAACCCAAAATAATATACCATTTAATATCAAAACCATTTAAGGGATAAAAAACAACAAAAACACAAAGTACCGAAAAAACAAAAAAAAGCAGGTCAAGCATAAATGTCAGCGCCCTGCCGCATTTAAAAATATACCGCACAATGTAAAAAACATCGTAAATTAAGCCGCATAACAAACCGCAAAAAAGAGCGGCGGCAAAAAAATCTCCCTGAAATACAACGTCGCTTATTATCATTTAAAAAGCTTTTTGATAACTCCCGCAGCCTTTCCCTTTTCGCTATACCTAATTTCGTTTATTTTGCCGTCAATAACCAATGTTCCGTTATCTGTATTAAATTTGCTTACGTTAAGATTTTCACCACTAATAATAAGATAGCTTGACTTGGTTTTTATGCTTACCTGTTTTTCGTTGAAGCTCTCTACAGAGACTATACCCGATAAATTAGCCCGCTGCTGATTTTCTATTGTCAAAGCGTGTTTATCGCCTGCCGACAAGCTTTCCTGCATAATAAAACCCCCTTATTTACTAATAGGGAATCTCTAAATAGTTCCTAAAAATCTATCCGAAATTTACCGAAAATTATATTTAGAGCTTTTCTACTAACAGTATATGAAAGGGGGCTTAATATTAAGAACATATTTTGATACTTATATAGCTATATCTTTTCTTATATCGTCTATAAGCTGTTTAATAATAAAGCTTGGCTCAGCGTTTTTTAAGGTAACTATGCCTATGCCCCTTACGGGCAGCGCAGGCAGCGTTTTAATCTCAAAAAGCTCTTTGCTGTTTAATTCGTTTAATACATATTCTTTTGGGACGCAGCCTATGCCGAGTCCGCTTTTGGCAAAGTCTATAACAAGGTCAATGCTGCCAAGCTCTATCTCTGCATTAAGCTTAATACCCAGATTAGCCGTAAAATCAATCAAACTCTTTCTTGTATTGCTTGAATGTTCCAACAGCAGCAAAGGATAGTTTTCCAGCTTTTTAAGCGGCAAAACCTCGTCTGTAAAGGGCATAAATTTACTGCTGTAAATAAATATATCGTTTAAGTGCATACAAGGCTCTATAATATTCAAAGCGTCGTCGGTTACGGGTAGGTTTACAAAGCCAATATCTGCCATTTTATTTTTTATAAGCCCTATAATCTGCGGAGTCGTCCTGTTATAAACCTCTAAATTTATCTGCGGATAATTTATATGAAATCTTTCAATATATTTTAGCAAAAAATGTTTGCATAACGTATCTGAAGCGCCTATCTTTAATGTACTTGCGGCAATGCCCAAAACCTCACTGAATTTATTTTCGGCATCTATAAAAAGACCTATCGCATTTTTCACATTTTCAAGTATGGCACGCCCTTCTTCGGTGAGCGTCATTCCCTTAGGCGTTCTTAAAAAAAGCTTGCCGCCAAGCTGGCTTTCAAGCTGTTTTATTGACTGACTGACCGCCGGCTGAGAAATATACAGCGATTCTGCGGCTTTTGTAAGGCTGCCGCACTTTGCAACGGTATAAAATACACGGTAAAGCTCTAAATTAACCATAATAACATCGCCCCTGAAAAAATAGGTTTATTCTGATATCATTATACATTATTAAAGGCAAGAATACAAAAATAATAATAAAATTTTATCATTTACAAAAAAAGTGTTGAAAAAAATTTATTTATGCATTATACTATGCTTGTACTGTTTTACAGTATAATATTGTTAAAGGAGATGCTTTTTATGGATTTGACTAATATAAAAGTCGAGCTGCTGTTTTTACTGCCCGTATTGTATGTTATCGCAGAGATTATTAAACGCACACCTTTAAAGAATTGGCTTATACCCTTTATATTATGGGGTATATCAGTAGTATTGGTAGTAATTTATCTTTTTACCAAAGAAATCAATTTAGAAAATCTGCTTTCAGGGTTAATTCAAGGCACGCTTATCGCAATGACGACAATAGGCGGCAATCAGCTTTACAGGCAGGCAACCGACAAGAGAGTTGAAGACAACGCCGATGCAGAACTGAACAAGCAAACATCAGACGGATAAAACATAAGAAAAACGATATATATTATGCAAAGATAAAGGGACGCTAAGCTGATATTTACATAACCAGCCCAGCGTCCCTGCTTATTTAAAAAAAATTTACTGCATTTGCTTTCTGTCCTCTATTGCCTTGCTTAG
>JAQVSX010000177.1 GCA_028700355.1 Clostridia bacterium | reverse complement strand
ATTAAGTTAAAACAGCTTGTCATTGCGGCAGAAAACAATCAAACGGTACTGATACTTGCATTACTTAAAGAATTTATACCTAACTTTAATCACAATAATAACAATAATACTAACGAAATATATCAAAAGGCAGCGCAGTAATATTTATGTTAAAACAGCAATCTGTAATTATTTAAGAGACAAATATACATTTATAAAAAGATTCTTAAAAGCTTTTTGATATTATTTTATCGTTATTAATATATAGCCTATTATATATACTAAACCCCGCTCCTTATTTTTACATTTATTTTGTTTTTAACAAAAAACCTGAAAAATTCCCGTTCTATCAAACTTTCTTTTATCGTTCGGGTAAATGTTATATTAAGCTTGTCGTTAACGCAGGTTGCGCCGCAATTAGTGGTGTTTATGGTGTTAGGCGACAGATAGCACTTAAAACCCTTTATAAATTTTTGCATATCTGCGGGGAATTTAATTATTCCCAAATTGGAAAAGCTGCCGCTGTACTGATTTTCTCCCTTATAAAAATATATTAAAGACAATATCAGCAGTTTAAGGTTTAGTGGCAGAATTCTGACAAAAATATTTCTTTCGCTGTTTACGTTACCTGAAAAGCTTCTCAATAAATTATTTTTTATGAGTCCCCTTCTCATACTGTGGTGAACTTCGGAAACAATGTCTTTAAAGCTGTATTTGCCTGTCTGGGGAGTTATGCCGCAAATGACAAAATTAGTAAAATTGCGCATTGTTTGCGACGGGAAAAAATAACGCAAATTAACCGGCACCGAAACCCTGATAGGACGGCGGTTTTTGGTCTTTTGCTGAATATTATACAGCGAATAAATATATACTGCAGTAATAAGCTCTGTTACCGAAAGCCCGTATTCTTTTGACAGACGAGAAATATCTTCTCTGCTGATTTCTGCGCTGATAACATTTACCACATCCTGCTTTTCACGCCTGCCTTTAAAATGATAGGCGGGGGATTTTATGCCCAGCGATTTTAGGTTTTTGTTGTAATAATCAAAAAAACTGTCTTTAGATTCTTCTGCGGAAGGCTGTTCGTCTATGCTCCATACACCGTTTTCCTTATCGAAAGATATATTTTCGCCGCACAGCCTTAAATATTGCGCCGCAAGAGTCTTTAAAAAAACAATAGCGCCGCCGCCGTCGGTAAGCGCATGAAAAATTTCCAAAGAAATACAATTATCTATATATTTTATCTTAAACAGATAATGGTTATTTTTGCGATAATTTATCCCCACACAGGGGTATGTGGTATCTTTCATTATTACGGGGTCTTTTTCGTTGTATTCAAGATAAGACCAGAAAAGCCCCTTTCTCAGCCTTACCTTATAATAAGGGAAGCGCCTTAAAACATCACGCGCGGCTGTACTTAAAATATCCTTGTCAATTTCTCTATCAAGCATTATGGTAACTCTGTAAACGGGCGCAGCAGAAAACAATTCTATCGCGGGAAAAAGGTTTGCCATATTATCGAGTCTCATCCATTTTCTTGTTATTGTTTTTTCTTGTGTTGCCATATAGGTATCCTTAAGTTTACGGTTTTTTAAAGCGTTTTTTTGCGCAAGAAATAGTATTTAAATTGCATATGCGCCTATACTGTAAGTATTTATCAAAGGCATAAAAATAATTATTAACTTATTATAACATACATACCGCTAAAATTGACATTAATTTTTATATATGGTATTATTTATTATATATTATACCAAAATATTATGGTTATAATCATATACTATTTTTTAAGGAATAAATAAATGGACAGACTTGACCGCATAACACCCGACGGAACAAAAGACCTGCTGTTTGACGAGTATTTACAGACAAAACAATTGGAAGAAGAGCTTATCGATATATATAAACAAAACGGATACCACGGTGTAAGGACTCCTGCCGTGGAATTTTTTGATGTTTTTTCAAAGGGCTGCGGAGCGTTAAATCAGCAGGAAATATATACATTTTCTGACTACAAAGGCAGAATAGTTGCTTTGCGGCCTGATTCTACAAAGCCCGTTGCAAGGCTTGTTTCAACACGCTTAAAAAATACAGAATTGCCGTTGAGGCTTTACTATAACCAATGTGTTTACAGGCGCAACAAAAACGCCAATTTAATGTCAGACGAAATTCCGCAAACGGGAATAGAGCTTATCGGTAGCGGCGGCATAAAGGGCGATATAGAGGCGCTTACAATTGCCGCAAACTGCCTTAAAAAAACCTGCGGCAAAAACTTTATGCTTGAAATCGGGCATATTGATATTTTTCGCCAGATAATAAGCCGCTGCGATATCAGCGAAGAAGACAAAGAGCAGGCTCGCTCTTTGATAGAAAGGAAAAATTACCCTGCACTCAGTTTGCTTCTAGATAAATACCAAAAGGACAGCAATATTCAGGCTCTGCTTAAAATGACCGCATTGTATGGCAAGGCAGAGGTAATAGATAAGGCACTTGAAATAATAGGAGATTCTTTAAAAACACTGTCATATATTAAAGAAATTTATCAGGCTTTATGCTCACAGGGTTTTAAAGATAATATCGCTATAGATTTAGGTCTTATTAACGGTTACGGTTATTACAGTGGCATTGTTTTTAAAGGATATGCGCACAATATGGGCGAAGCTGTGCTTTCAGGCGGCAGGTACGACAATCTTTATAAAGATTACGGACTAGATTATCAGGCTGTGGGCTTTGCGGTAAATACGCAGT
>JAQVSX010000006.1 GCA_028700355.1 Clostridia bacterium | reverse complement strand
GGCAAAGGCAGGTTAGGGCGAAAATTTATTTCAGAGGAAGGCGGCGTTTATGTTACTTATTTCCGCTCGCAACCTGAAATATCCCCTTTGGACGCAGTTAAGACGGTAATCGCTTGCGCAGTTGCCGCCTATAAAACATTAACTCAATATTGCGATTGCAAAATAAAATGGACAAACGACATACTCTGCGGCAATAAAAAAATATGCGGTATTTTGTGCGAAATGCTTACCGAAAGCGAAAGCGTAAGCTTTATCATTCAGGGCGCAGGCTTTAACATAAACAATGATATCCCCCAAAGCTTATTTGATACCGCTATAAGCTTAAAACAAATAATAGGCAAAAGTGTAAACAGGGCAAAATTTTGCGCAGATTTTATATATAATTTAATAATCTGCAACGATATGCTGTTTAGCTGCAATTTTGACAAACTGCTCAGCTATTATAAAGAAAACTGCGTTACACTAAACAAAAATATTACCGTCAGCGGCAAAGACAGCTTTAACGGCTATGCTTTGGATATTGACGAAAACGGTTTTTTAATTGTAAAAACCGACAGCGGCATAAAAAAAGTTGCTTACGGCGATGTTTCTGTAAGCGTATAAGGATATTATGACGACAGGGACAGATATAATAGAGATAACCAGAATAAAAAAAGCCATTTCGTCTGCACGCTTTTTTCAGAGGGTATTTACTCAAAGAGAGCGTCAATATATATCGGGCAAAAACAATCCCTCTCAGACGGCAGCAGGTATTTACTGCGCTAAGGAAGCGGCATTAAAGGCTTTGGGTACAGGTCTGTCTTCGGGCATTGCTTTTAATGATATAGAAGTTACGCACGACAGCTTGGGCAAGCCCTATATAACGCTAAACAATAAGGCGCTTGAAATATTTAACCAAAATAGTTACAGTAAAATAGATATATCAATTTCGCATTGCGACAGCTTTGCAGTCGCATTTTGCGTAATGATTTAAGCAGTATTATGAAAAAAGCAGTATCTTTACAGCAAATGAAAGAATGCGACAGCTATGCAATAAACGTGCTTAACAAGCCCTCTATTGTCTTAATGGAAAACGCCGCTAACGCCGTTAAAGAAGAATTTTTAAAGCTTTATCAGGGCGGCAATATTGCCGTTGTGTGCGGCGGCGGCAATAACGGCGGAGACGGGGCGGCATTTGCACGCCTTTTAAATTGCCAAGGTATAAAAAGCGACGTTTATTTTTTTTACGGCAGTATGAGCGAAGACTGCGCCGCAAACGCCGAAAAGCTTAAACAAACAGATTTAAAGCTGATATTCAATACCGAAAATATTGATTTTTGCGGTTATGATTATATAATAGACGCTCTGTTCGGCACAGGGTTAAACAAGCCCGCAAAAGGAATAAATAAAAAAGTTATAGAAAGCATAAACGATTCCCCCGCTTTTAAGATGTCAATAGATATGCCTTCGGGATTATACGGCGGAAATGACATTAACAGCGCCGTTGTAAAAGCAGACCGCACAATATCGCTTGCGGCTTATAAATACGAGCAGCTTTTTTGGGGAACAGACTATTGCGGCGATATTATTGTAAAGGATATAGATATACCCATTGATATCGGCAGCGATGTTTATGAGCAGAGCGACATAAAAAATTATTTTGAAAAAAGAAAAAAAGATACCCATAAGGGCAGCTACGGAAAGCTTTGCATAATTGCGGGGAGCGGAAAATATTTCGGAGCGGCGCTTATTTCCTATAATGCAGCTACATCACTGCTTGTTGGCTGCGGACTTACCTGCCTTTGTGTCCCCCGCTTTTTAAGCGTAAATTTCAGAAACCGCATTACCGAAAGCGTGCTTGACTATATGCCCGATAACGGCGAAAATGCGCTATTCGATGCAGATGTATTAAATAATATTATTGGCTCTTACAGCGCTATATGCATTGGTATGGGCATGGGCTGTAATATAGAAACATTTAAAATATGCAGTTATCTGTTAAAAAACTACGATAAAAAATTGCTGTTAGATGCCGACGCTATCAGCAGCATTGCAGCGTTTGATAAAAATATATTTTTAAGCCCCCACAAGTGCGATGTCATTATTACCCCCCACCTTGCAGAATTTTCTCGCCTTAGCGGTTTAAATATAAGCGATATTAAAGCAAATCCGCTGAAAATTGCACAAAGCTACGCAAAGAAAAACAATATTACGGTGCTGCTGAAAAGCCATTCTACAATTATCTGCTGCGGGGAAAAATCTGCCGTTAATGTTACAGGTACGCCCGCCATGGCAAAGGCAGGTTCGGGCGATGTGCTTTCGGGCATAATAGGGGGAGTAATGGCGCAGGGCAAAGGCGCTTATATAAGCGGAATTATAGGCTCTTATATACATGGAAAAGCAGGCGAATTTGCCGCAGAAAAATTGGGAGAATACAGCGTACTTGCAAGCGATATTAACGCTAACATTGCGCAGGTTATAAAAAATTTACATTAATTTAAAGCGGGAGAAAAAATGCCTTTAAAAGAATTTATATGCAGTAAATGCAATAAGACTTTTGAAAAAATTGTAAGCACATCTGTTACAACATATAATTGCCCCGATTGCGGCAGACAATGCCAAATAAACTATAACGGCAAATGTTATTGCGTTAAGGGCAGCGGCGGCGGATGCAGCGGCAATTGCAGCGGCTGCAAAGGCTGTAAGTCATAAATAACGGAGGATTTAATTTTATGGGTAAGGTAGTATTTATTACGGGAGCAAGCAAAGGCATAGGTCTTGAAACGGCAAAGCTGCTTGCCGAAAAGGGCTATAAGGTGTACGGCGGCGCAAGGAGCGACTTTAAAGCAAAAGGCATTACAAGCGTTAAATTAGATGTTACAGACACAGATTCTGTTATAAATGCCGTAAAATATATAGCCGATAAAGAAGGCGGTATAGATATACTTATAAATAATGCGGGTATGGGCATTTCCGACGCAGTTGAAAACACTGCGGAAGAGCAATGCAAGTATATATTTGAAGTAAATTTTTTCGGGCCTTTCCGCCTTATAAAGCAGTGCCTGCCCTATTTGCGTAAATGCGGCGGCAAAATAATAAATATAAGCTCTGTTGCCGCAGCGCTTTGTATTCCCTTTCAGGCTTTTTACAGCAGCAGCAAGGCTGCGCTTGATGCGCTTGCTTTTGCACTTATTCCGGAAGTAAAACCTTTCAAAATTACGGTAACAAATATTCTACCCGGCGACACAAAGACAAACTTTACCGCCGCAAGGGAAAAAAGCTATTCTGATAACGATGCCGTATACGGCGAAAGGATTAAAAAATCTATTCAGGTTATGGAAAAAGATGAGCAAGGCGGAATGCCTGCAATAAAGGTTTCCAATATGATTTTGCGTTGCATAAATAAAAAAAGCCCCCCCGTTTATATTGCGGTGGGCTTAAAATACAAGCTTTTTATGCTATTAAATAAAATACTGCCTAAAAAATTTGTCATATATGTAATTGGAAAATTATACGGCGGTTAAATTACTGCCTTGCCTTCAAGCCAGCTGTTAAAAAAACTGTTAAGCTCTGTGCCGCTTGCCCTTTCAAAAGCGGCAATCTGAGCTTGCGGCGTTGCGTGGCAGAAGGAATTATCTTTATAATACCTTTTAAGCCCTTTAATAAATTTATCGTATCCTATATTTGTTCTTAGCGAATCATACATTAATTCCCCTTTTACATAAGTCATATAAAGATATTCGTGTTCGCTGGAAAACTCGTTTACAGCTCTGTTCATACTCGTATCTACATTTCCGGCAATCTGCTCGAAAATATCTACAAAAAACTTATAGCTGTTTAACGTTTGCTTAATCATCTCATCCCTTGTTTTTTGGTATTGCGGATTTTTTTCATAAAATAAAACCGTACTGTATTCCGTAAGCCCTTCATCAAGCCACGCATGTGATACTTGGTCGCTGCCAACAACGGCATACCACCATTGATGTGCGGTTTCATGCACTATTGTTTCAAAATAGCTTTCCTGCTGCAGCGTGTCGGAAATATAAATAAGTGTGGGATATTCCATTCCGCCGTGCAAAAATCCCGTCTGCACAACCGATAAGGTGCTGTATTTATATTCGCCGAAAAGGTCCGCAAAGGTCTGCAAACTTTCCTTCGCAATCTGCAAAGACTGTTCAAAACTCTCGTCGTTATAATAATAATATATAATTTCTATATCGTTAAGCTTTGCGGTTACAATATTAAAATCTTTAGAAAGCACAAACGCAAAATCCCTTACCGCCATTGCGGAAGCTGAGTACGTAATCATGCCGCTACTGACGCTTTGAGTAATCTCCCCCGTAAAAGCTCCCTTATAGCTTTGCGGTGCGGTAATTTTCACATTGTAATTAGCGCAGTCGCTGTAAAAAGGGTCGCCGTTGCTGTAATACGGCGTTTTTTTATATTCTCCGTTTTCATATACGCATAATATCGGATACCAATTTCCAAAATTTACGGCATTGTTTCCGTATCCCAAACGGTGAAGAACATTGGCAAGCTTTACTGTGTATTCTATATCAACGGATATTTTTTCATTCGGGTAAATTTCCTCATCAAGTAATACGGTTAAAATATCCAAATCTTCCCCTTCTATTTTATATTCGCAGTCCTTGCCGTCTGCCAAAGCCTTTTTTATATCTATACCGCCGTAGCTTATGCCGTTAGGATACGCCTTTGTAAGACTTTGGTTATTTATCGGCTTTATCTGCGCATCTTGCCTGTATGCGTTTGCGTAAATATGAAAACAAAGCTCTTTAAGAGGCAACTGTTCATTGTTGATAAACAATAAATTCTGGCGGGCATTAAGCTCTTTTTTTTCTTCATCCCATTCCGCCTCAATGGTATAGGTGTTTAATTTTTGGCTTATGCTGTGTATGTTATTAAGCGAGCAACCGCAAAACAATATACCTGAAATTATTATTAAAAAAAAGCAGACAAATTTTTTCATATATTACAAGCTCCTTAAAAGTGGCTTACTGCTAAAAATAGCTGTACAAGATATAAATATGAAAAAAAATGTATTATTATGTCATATAAAAGCAATATAAAAGGGCTGTAACAGAAAATTCTGATACAGCTCTCTAATAAATTAAAAAATAATTTAAAGCCCCAATTAGTTTTTTTTATCAATGCTCTGCGGCATCCGCTATTTCTTTTGTTTGGTGTATTGTGCCTCTGGGGTGATGCGGCGGCGCATATATAGAATACAGCTTTATCGGTGTATCCCCTGTATTAATAAGGTTATGATATGTACCCGCAGGAATTAAAATTACATAGCCGTCAGTTACATTTGCCTGATAATTCAGCCTATCGGGAGAGCTGCCCATTTTAACCAAGCCGTATCCCGATTCCAGCCTTAAAAATTGGTCAGTATCACTATGAATTTCAAGACCTATTTCGCCGCCGACAGGTATGCTCATCAATGTTAATTGTAAATATTCACCCGTCCATAGCGCTGTTCTGAAATACGGATTTCTGAGCGTTGCATTTTCTATGTCGGTAACAAACGGCTCAGGGCCGAAATCAGTGCTTTCAAATCTATTAAACATTTATATTACCTCTGCATTAGTTTTTATTAATATAATATGTAACACAGTAAATAAATGTTTATTGATACATAGATTCAATATATTTTTCTATACTTTTTATTGATTTTCCCGACGCATTCTGAACAAAAGCATTAAGGCATTTTAACGCTGTTTCAGCGTCAATAGTATCGGCCCGTATTGTGCCCAGCCTGTCAATTTCCATAGAGCCTAAAAACTTTATCGTCTTATAAGCGGCAAGCGGCAAAGGCTTTATGCTTTTGATGTTGCACTCTCTGCACACAAAGCCGCCTTCCAATAAATCTGATGCGGCGTAGTTATCTAAAATTTTTCCGCATACGCTGCAACGGGAAAAATCGCCGAAATTTCCCCCCTGCCTTAAAGCCTTTACAATAAAATATATCAATATGTTTTGCGAAGATATACCGCTATAACAAAGTGCGGTAAGGCACTGCGTAAAAAGCTTAAAAAGCGCCGTATCGGGAGGGCTGTTATCTAAAAATATAAGGCAATATTCCGCCATTACCGCAGCTGCTGTAAAGCTTGTCAAATCTGCCCTTAGATTGTAAAAAAGGTCGTTTGCCTCGCAACCCGTTACTGTATAATAGCCACCTTTTCCCTCACTTAAACTGTATTTGCCAAAACAAAAAGGCTCCTGTGCGTATTTTAATTTAGCCTGAGCCTTTTTTACGCCTCTGATTTTTGCGGTGACAAGTCCCCGCTCATAAGAAAACAGCTTTAACAGCTTATCGTTTTCACCTATATCAGAGGATTTTAAATTTACGGCGTTTATGTCTACCTGATTAGACATTTTATCTCCTCAACTTTTCTTCCTCCGCCAATTCGTCATCTTCTTCCGCTAACAGATTTCTGTAAAGTAAGTAGTATGCGGGATTTCCGCTTAGCGCAAACATGCCCCATGTTGAATTAATGCCCGTCTGATTTGTCATAATACACCTCGCAATAATTTTATGTAATATTAAGTTGCGCAGGTTGCTGGGTGATTATTCCGACGGCTAAAGAGTACAAAAAGGCAAAGTATCAAATTTTTAATATATTATAATGCTTAAATGAGCTTATTTTAATTGTATTTAGTTTAAAAAAAATTTTAATTAATCTCTGATTTATTATGTTCGAGATTTCAGATGGTTACCTAATAATAACCAAGCTGCTTTAAACTGCTTAAACTTTCCTTCCAATTAGGTTTTACCTTTATCCATAAAGATAAAAACACCTTTCCGCCTAACAGCTCTTCTATGTCTTTTCTTGCAGATGACGCAGTTTTTTTAAGCGACAGACCGCCTTTGCCGATAATTATTTTCTTATGGCTTTGCTTTTCGCAGTATATTTCGGCATAAATTTCTGTAAGCTGCTTTTGCTCTGAATACTCAAATTGCGTTATTGCAATACCTGCTCCGTGCGGTATTTCCTGCTGATAATACAACAGTATTTTTTCTCGTATTATTTCCGCAGATAAAAACCTGTGGTTTTTATCGGTTATTATGTCCTGAGAATAAAAGCGGCTGCCTGCGGGCAGTATTGATATTATTTTATCAAGCAATACATCTATATTTTCACCGCCCAGTGCGCTTATGGGTATTATATCGCCCGATGTTTTTTGAGAAAGCTGACTAAGCAGCGGCATAACCTTATCCGCTTTTGCAACATCAGTCTTATTTACAGCGCAAATAAAATTTTGGCTTTTGCCGTATCTGTCAAGTATTTCTTCTTCTGTTTGCGAAAGCCCCTTAAATGCGTCTACAACCAAAAGTATAATGTCGCCGCCGCTTAGCGCCGCATTTATACATTTTTGCATATGCTTTGAAAGCCCGTCTTTTTTGTTATTAATGCCCGGAGTATCCTCAAAAATTATCTGATAACCGTCAGTAGTCAGTATTCCGCTTATTTTATCCCTTGTTGTCTGCGGCTTTGGCGACACTATAGAAATTTTACGCCCTAAAAAGGTGTTTAGCAAGGTAGATTTGCCTACATTCGGTCTGCCCGTTATTGCTACAAATCCGCTTTTAAATGAGGGGCTTTGATTGTTTGATAAGTCTTTTTTCTCCAATAGCTTTTACCTTGTCAAATTTATTTTATTTAATATGGTTTCTTCTAATCTGCGCATTTTATCTTTGTCCTGTGGTGTGTAATGGTGAAAGCCCAATATATGCAAAAAGCCGTGAAGGGCAAGATATGCGTATTCACGCTCTTTACTATGCCCGAATTGCGCCGCCTGACTGTCTGCCCTGCAGGTATTAACGCATATATCGCCCAGCATCAAGCATTTTGTATAAGGGTTTATATCTTCCTTATGGTTTTTAATTACAACCTTTGCGTTTTTTATGTCTATATACGGAAAGGAAAGCACATCGGTAACTTCGTCTTTTTCTCTTGTGCGTGCATTAAGCTCTTTTATCTGCTTGTCGTCAAAAATTGAAAGTGAAATCTCAGTCTTTTTGGGCAGCTTAAAATGCTCTGCCGCACAGCGAAGCGCCACAATCATCGGCTTAGTTTGCTTGGCTTGTTCTTCAATAATTACATTCATTTATGCCTTCTTGCTTTCATTGTTTTTATCTTGCTCTATGGTCTCTTCTTTATTGTATTTAGAAAATTTAAGCTGAGGATACTGCAATCTCTCATGGTATATTCCCGCAGAAATTCTGACTATCGTCTCAATAATTTTATATATATCCGCCATAGTTATATCACATTCAGAAAATTGTTCAAGCTCCATTCTCTCGTCTATAAGCTGCTTTACCTGATTTTCTATTGTCGCCTTGCTCCTGTCGTTAAGCACCCTAATAAGCGCTTCAGCCGCATCGGCTATCATAATTATTGCAGCAATTTTGCTGTGGGGTTTAGGCCCTCCGTAGCTATACTGTTGTGTGCTTAGCTCGCTTTCGCTATATTTTTTTGCTTCATAATAAAAATATTTAATTACCGTAGTGCCATGATGCTCTAAGCAAATAGACGCTACTTCCTCAGGCAGTCTGTTCCTACGGCACATTTCATAACCCTCTATGGCATGCTTTCGTATAAAGCTTACCGAAAGCTCGGGGGTTAAATCGTCATGCGGATTATAATCTGTCTGATTTTCTTTAAAATAAAGGGGATATTTTATCTTGCCTATGTCGTGATAATAAGCCGCCGCACGTGCAAGCTGAACATTTTCCCCTATCGCAATAGCGCAGGCTTCGGCAAGATTGCTCACCGCCAAGGAATGATTAAAAGTGCCGGGCGCAAGAATTGCAAGCTGCTTTATAAGACTTCTGTTATGGTCTGTAAGCTCGTTTAAGCGGTAAACCGTAACAATATTGAAATAACGCTCTAAAATCGGCAGCATTCCCAAAAACAGCAGCAGAGAGAAAAATGCCGACAAATAAGCCGCAAGCCCTATAAAAAACACCGATACATCAAAGCCGCTCATTATGGTAAAAAGCGAAACGCCGGTAAAAAAAGCAAACAGTCCGATTTTGAATGCAGAAAGCACCGTATCAAGCCTGCGGCTGTTTTGGGCGGTAAAAATTACAGCAACCATACCGCTCAGCAAAAAGCTTAAAACGGTAAATACAGCGCTGGGGCTGATAAAATTGTAACCGCCTGCATATACATCAAACAGATACAGAGCGGCAGCAAAATAGGCATTTAAAAAAAGACCTTCATGCTTGCCCACTAAAATAGTCATTATCATAGCGAGAGCATACAAAGGTCTTGCATATATCAGCAGTTCTCCCCCAAAAAAAAGATTCAACTGAAAAACCACCAAAAAAGAAACAGCTATTAAATAGGTAAATTTTATCTGCTGTATGCATTTTTTGGAAAAAGCTTCAAGATAAAAATACATTCCTGCCGTAAGCATTAACAGCAAAAACAATATAATCCAGCCCTTTGAGGTATCCGCTTCAAATGCGCCTTTTCCGTTTAGTATAAACATTACGCATAGCAGCAAATACATTCCTAAAAGTATTGCCGCAGCGTATATTTTTTGTTTTATGTTTAATGAAATCAAATTCTCTTTTTGCATATCTCTTTCCGTTATTTTTTGGTATTTTTATTTAAAGGCTTGTCCTTATTAGCCGAATCGTAAGCCTTTATTATATTTTTAACAAGCTCCTGCCGAACAACGTCCTTATGACTGAGCAATACTACATCTATATCATCAACGCCCTTTAATATATGCATAGCCTCTATCAGTCCGCTTGTCCTTTCGCCTAAATCTATCTGCGTAATATCTCCGTTAACCACCATTTTACTTCTTTCGCCGATGCGTGTCAAAAACATTTTCATTTGCTCTCTTGTGGTATTTTGAGCCTCATCAAGTATGATAAAGCTGTCGCTCAATGTTCTGCCCCTCATATACGCAAGGGGCGCAACCTCGATAATCTGCCTCTCTAATAGCTTCTGATAATTTTCCAAACCGAACATATCACTTAAAGCATCGTATAACGGGCGCAAATAAGGGTCTACTTTGTTTTGCATATCGCCGGGTAAAAACCCCAGTTTTTCTCCCGCTTCTACTGCGGGGCGGGTAAGAATAATCTTTTCCACCTGCTTTTTTTTATATGCGTTAACGGCAAGCGCAACTGCAAGATATGTTTTTCCTGTGCCTGCGGGGCCGACCGCTATAACAAGCGTATTATCCTTTATTGCCTGAACATATTTTTTTTGCCCTATCGTCTTGCACCTTACAGGCTTTCCCCTTGAAGTGATAGCTATAATACTATTGTTGAGTCCCGTAATTTCTGAAAGTTTGCCTTCGCTTGCAAGCTCTTCCAAGTATTTAATTCTTGCCTTGTCTATTTCCTCTCCGCCTTCAATCAGTTGTAGCATTTTTTCTATAACACTTTTGCATATCGTAGCCTGTCCGCCCTTAATCTCTATGCTGTCCCCTCTAAGAGCTATATCCACATTATAATCTGTGCATAAAAGCTGTATATTTTCGTCATAATTGCCGAACAATTTTATCGCATTGTCCAATCTCTCAATATTTATCGTTTGAATCAATATTTTTCCGCCTATAAAAAAGATTTTTCCACTTCTACTGTGGTCTGTATGTATTTTATATCGCCTTTATCTATTACCTTAGTTTCTGTTTTTGTTACCTTACCTTCGCTTGCCGCCAGGCTTTCCGCCTGTTTTTCTGCCTCTTCCAAAATAACTTTTTTTACCTTTTCAAAATCCTGCGTTTCGGTTATTATTTCAGTCTGATAATGCTTTACCGTAACGAGACGGGCGGGAATAAAGTTATTATAAAAAATATAGGAATACTCGGTAGATTCCTTATATGTATCAAATATTGCCTGCGCAGGCTTAGCGGGAAAGCTCATCTTAAAAAGCTCTATATGCCGCATTACATGCACCCTGCCCGTTGTGCTTTCAACCTGCCTTTTGCAGTGAAATGTCTGTGTATATGTAAGGCAAGCTATGCCGTAAGCCTCTCCCATTGCCCTTACAGGCAGCTTTTCTCCGTCTGTC
>JAQVSX010000176.1 GCA_028700355.1 Clostridia bacterium | reverse complement strand
ACAGCGTGCAGAACAGCTCAATTATTAAATATAGCGGAAATAGCAAGAGATTCTCAAATAGACCAAAAGACTGCAAACAGGTGGCTTGATATATTAGAAATGCTGGGAATAATTTATTATATATATCCTTATTCAAATAATTTATTAAAGCGTACTGTTAAAAGACAAAAGATGTATTTTTATGATACAGGTCTTGTTACCTATCTGACAAAATGGAGCAATGCCGAAACCTTAATGACAGGAGCTTTTTCAGGAGCGATATTAGAAACTTTTGTTATGTCAGAAATAATGAAAAGTTACTACAATGCAGGGAAGGAGCCTTATGTATATTATTATAGAGATGTGGATATGAGGGAGATTGATATTATAATAGAAAAAGATGGAACATTATATCCGGCTGAAATAAAAAAGGCTATGTCAGTAAATAAAAACGTGGCAAAGTCTTTTAATATAATAGCGAAAAGCGGTTTAAAACAAGGTACAGGAGGTATTATAAATATATCTAGTAAACTATCGGCTATAGATAAAGATACATTAATAATACCTATAGGGTTGATATAAAAGTATTAAAATAATTATTTAAGGATTAAGCATCGTTATAATAGGCGGTGCTTTTTTGTTGTCATTTTTTAGGAGGAAAATTATTATGGAAGAAACAATCAGAGCATTAAGCGTTCCCGTAATCGTAAGCGTAGTATACGGGTGTATTAACCTGTACAAGCAGGTTACAGGAGGCAGTGAAAAATATCTAAGGATAATACCCATAGTAGCCGCTTTTATAGGCGCAGTAATAGGTGTTATAGCGTATTACGCCTTTCCCGCTGTTTTAACGGCAGAAAACATATGGCAGGCGGTAATCATAGGCGGAGCAAGCGGGCTTACTGCAACGGGGGCTAATCAGATTTTCAAGCAAATTGGTAAGGGTAAGGGTGATGAGAATGACGATGGAAGATAAAGAAATATTACGGCGGTTTTTAAAGATTGAAATAATAAATAACATGCAAAAAAGTGGCCTTATAAGCAAAAAAGAAAAGCTTGCTTTTATTAAAAAAATAGGGCCTTAATGCTTGCCTTTACTTGTTATTAACGGTATGATGTGTCCTAATAAAATACGGGGCACATCATATATATTTTACGGTATATTCAAGTCCTGTTTTAAAGGCAACAATAACATTAATGGGAGGTAAAAAATGGAAACCAAAATAACAGTGTTATCAGATCCTGCGAAAATAAAAACCAAAATTAAAGTTGCCGCTTATGTCAGGGTTTCAACAGACAGCGAAAAACAGCAACATAGTTTCGAAGCTCAAAAACAGTACTGGGAGAACAAACTTTCCAACTCCGATGATTATGAGTATGTCGGAGTGTTCGCTGATGAAGGCATAAGCGGCAAATCAATGAGAAACAGAACTCAGTTTTTAGCTATGATAGAACAGGCCAAATGCGGAAAAATACAAATGATATTTACGAAATCTGTTTCAAGATTCGGCAGAAACTTTAAGGAAATACTGCAGATAGTCAGGGAGCTTAGAGAAAAACATAATGTTGAGGTATATTTTGAAGAAGAGAATATTAAAACCAGTGACCCGCTGTCTGATACCATTTTAGCTATTCGAGCGATGGTTGCGGAACAGGAGTTAAAAGACTTCAGCGATAATCAAAAATGGTCAATACGCAAAAAATTCAAGGAAGGTTTTGTGTCGCATTGCGGAAGGCTTTACGGATATAATTATGTTAAGGACGCTGATGGCAATACTGTAATGGAAATAAACCCTGAGCAGGCAAGAACGGTTAAACTTATATATAATCTGTATGAAAACGGTATGGGTACTGACAGCATTGCAAAGGAATTGGATAAAATGGGTATAAAGACCTATACAAATAAAAACAGATGGTCAAAAGAAAGAATACGATATATTCTAACCTGCGAAAAGTACATAGGCGACGCAATTTCCCAAAAAACGTATACAGAAAATTTTAAGGAAATTGTAAATCGCAATGATAATCCCGATATTCCTATGTATTATATAGAAAACAACCATGAAGGCATTATAGATAAAGACACATTTAACAGGGTGCAAGACATTCATAAAGAGCGCAGTAACAAAAAACTTATAGGCAGAGAACAAAAAAGGCGGGCTTTAACCGGTAAAATCATATGCGGCAATTGTCAATCTGTATATAGACATAAGGTGTATCAGTATAAAGGGAAAGCGTTGTACGGTTTATGGATATGCAGCAAATATCTTGATTACGGCAAAAAACATTGCAGTAACCATTCAATTAAAGAAAAAATCCTTGAAGATTGTTTCGTAAAAGCGTTTAATAAATTTATAACAATAAAAACCGAAAATGACAAACTTAAACGGCAAGAGGAAAATATAAAAGTATTTAAGGAAAAAGACGGCGAGCTATTTGGACTTATGCATAACGGGTACATCAACAAATTAGATTATATTACTGAGCACAATGTACTTATTAACAAAATAAAAGAATTAGAAAAGGAAATATTGGCAAAATCTCAGGATAACCTGCTGAAAATGTACAAAAAAGAAATCACCGTATTTGACGAAAAATTAATAGATAAATTTGTAAAAGAAGTGACTGTTCAAAACTGGACGGTCACTTTTATATTTAAGAATGGTGTAATTATAAAAGAAAAATATTCCAACGGAACACCCGGTAACAAGGTGGGCTGGAAGGATAAAAAATGGAGGCAAAATGAAGAAAATTACAGTAATTCCAATGAA
>JAQVSX010000175.1 GCA_028700355.1 Clostridia bacterium | reverse complement strand
GCCGTTAAATATCACCGTCTGATATGTTACATTTTTTATACTTGCCCTCAGACTATTTGCGTGCCTTAAATCCGTTGTAATTTCATAATTCAAGCCGTTATTTTGGACATAGCAGCTACTAAGACCGACGGGCTGCTCGTCGGTATAAAAAAGTACTGCGGCATCGTAAAACAGCCTTAGCTGATACAGCTCTATGGGGCGCGGATAAAATACCGTTATGTAAAGCAGACATATCAATATGAAAAATATTTTTCTTACTCTTTTGCTTTTGACATTGTTTTTTTGCATAAAAAAATACCTTTCAACAGTTATGAAAGGTATTATTGACATTTATATGTTTTTATATACTAACGTATTTTATCTTACTTGCCGTCAATGCCGTCAAACATTTTATCAAGCTTTTCGCTGTCGGGTTTTTTGGTAAATATGCTTACTATAGGCGTTACCAGCATAGAAACCGCCATAGCAATTACACCGATTAAGGGAGATTCCTTTATGCCGCCCTTGATTATTGCCACTAAACCCGAATAATTAGTATCGGGCGCAATTGAGCCGAATACGCCAATCAGTATAAATGTTACAGCAACGCCGCTTATCAGCGATGTCATAACCGCCGCCGCAGTAATCTTTTTGCTGTAAAGACCGTATATGTAAGGGCCTATAAAACAGCCGGCAAGCGTTCCCCAGCTCAGCCCCATCATAATTACAATAGCATCAATTTCCATAATAGCGAGAACCGCCGAAATTGCAATATATACAAGGCTTAAAGACTTCATTAATAAGTTTACATTTTTGTCTTGCTCGTCTTTTTTGATATAACCCTTATAAATATCAACAGCTACCGAAGATGCACCTGTAATCGAAAGAGAGGAAAGCGTCGACATACTTGCCGAAAGCAACAGCACTGCTATTAAACCGAGCAAGCCTGCGGGCATAATTCTGCTCAGCATTTCGGGAACAACCATATCGGGCTTTAAACCTTCGGTAAATGAAAACCTTGTTGCAAGCGAGCCTATAAAGTATGCGCCGCCGCCGACAATCAGAGAAAAAACAGTGCATATTACAATTGCTTTTTTTACTGCGCTTTGACTTTTTACCGCATAAAATTTATGTATAGTCTGAGGCAGCGAAAGCACGCCGCAGGATGTAAGCAGCACTACAATAACAAGGTTAAACCATTTTGCGCTTACAATCCCCGCTCCGTCCCCCTGAGGAAACAAGCCCATACCCTCGGCGGAAAGCTCTTTAAGCCCCGAAAAGCCCGTTTCGGACTGTGTCATAAATATAACGACCATAATAATTACGCCCAAAATCATTATCAATGCCTGAACAAAATTTGATTTTACAGTAGCCGTATAGCCGCCGAAAAAAACATATAATGCGGTAAGCGCCGCCATAGCGATTACGCACCAATAAAATTCTACATTAAAAACTATTTTGAATACATGGCCTAGTCCCTGATAAACGGATGCCGAATAGGGCAGAAGAAAAACAAATATTATTATTGCCGATACAATTTTTAAATATTTGTTGTCAAACCTTTTTTCAAAATAGCTTGGCATAGTGTTTACATTTAATGTGTTTGTAATATTCCTTGTCCTGTTAGCGAAGAATTTCCAAGCCACATAAGAGCCTATCACGGCGTTGCCTATGCCAATCCATATTGCCGCAAGCCCCCAATTCGTACCAAACTTACCGGCATAGCCGATAAATATAACAGCCGAAAAATATGTAGTACCGTAAGCAAATGCAGACATCCAGCCGCCGACATTTCTGCCCGCAAGAATAAATTCGTCAGATGTTCTGCTCTTATTCTTGGAATAAACGGTAATGCCTATAATAATGAGTATGTAAAGCACAAGAACAATAATGTTTAAAGCATCCATTTTTATATATCCTTTTTTTTAATTTATGTTAACAAAATCAGATGTAAAAGTAAAGCATAAGTGCCGATATTTTCAAGGGTTATTAAGAGATTTTAAGTCAGCTTTGTAAATAATTTTTTAAATACTGCCCCGTATAGCTTACGGGATTTTCTGCCACCTCTTCGGGACTGCCGCAGGCTATAACCTCTCCGCCCTTATCGCCGCCCTCGGGACCTAAATCTATAATATAATCGGCAACCTTAATCACTTCAAGGTTATGCTCTATAACTATTACGGTATTGTTGTTGCTGCTAAGCGTTTTCAATATCTTTATAAGCTTGGCAACATCGGCTATATGCAAGCCTGTCGTAGGCTCGTCAAGTATATAAACGGTTTTTCCCGTACTTCTCTTGGAAAGCTCTGTCGCAAGCTTTACCCTTTGCGCCTCTCCGCCCGAAAGCGTAGGAGCAGGCTGCCCCAGCTTTATATATCCCAAACCCACCTGTTTTAATGTTTTAATCTTGTTGTGTATTTTTGGCAGGTTCTCAAAAAATTCGCAAGCCTCGCTAACCGTCATATCAAGTATATCGTGAATATTTTTGCCTTTATATTTTACCTGCAATGTTTCCCTGTTGTACCTTTTGCCCTTGCAAACCTCGCAGGGAACATATATGTCGGGCAGAAAATGCATTTCTATTTTTATTATGCCGTCGCCGCTGCAATGCTCGCACCTGCCACCCGCAACATTAAACGAAAAACGCCCCGCCTTGTAGCCCCTTTCCTTAGAATCCGCCGTATTTGCGTAAAGCTCCCTTATATGCGAAAATGTACCTGTGTATGTTGCGGGATTAGAGCGTGGAGTTCTGCCAATGGGAGATCGGAAGAGG
>JAQVSX010000174.1 GCA_028700355.1 Clostridia bacterium | reverse complement strand
GAATATTGTTTTTTGGTTATACAGATGCGGTGCATAACCTTTTTTTTGAATCTGCCGCAGTTATTATTGCACTAATATTGCTCGGCAAATACCTTGAAATGAGGACTATAAATAAAACAGGTGATGCCGTAAAAAAATTACTTGATTTATCGCCAAAATTTACAATTGTTTTAAGGGATGGTAAGGAGATTGATATACCCGCCCAGCAGGTGAAAAAAGGTGATATTTTAATTGTAAAGCCGGGCGGCAGCATTGCGGTTGACGGCGAAATTGTAAAGGGCAGCTCTTACCTTGACGAAGCAATGCTTACAGGGGAAAGTATAAGCGTGCAGAAAAGCACAGGCGATAAGGTATTTGCAGGGACTATAAATAAAAGCGGCGTACTGCATTATAAGGCGGAAAGTACGGGTAAGGATACCGTTTTGGCAAAAATAATAGAAACTGTGGAGCAGGCGCAGGCGGGAACTGCGCCTATTGCTAAGTCTGTTGATAAGGTGGCGGGTATATTTGTGCCTGTCGTATGCGTTATAGCTGTAATTTCCTTTATTGTATGGCTTATTTTTTCAGATTTAATCTTTGCTCTGGGCATAATGATTTCTGTATTTGTAATTGCCTGCCCGTGCGCTCTCGGGCTTGCAACGCCTGCGGCTATTGTTACCGGTACGGGTAAAGGCGCATCTATGGGAATACTGTTTAAAAGCGCAGAGAGTCTGCAAAAGTTTTCGCAAGTAAATGCTTTTGTATTTGATAAAACAGGTACGCTTACAGAGGGCAGTCCTTTTATCGCAGATATATATTCTGCAAAAGGATATACAAAGCTTGATGTTTTAAGGGCTTGCGCATATGCCGAAAAGGGCTCTGACCACCCGATTTCAGAAGCGGTGCTGAGGGAAGCTAATAACAGGGAAATTGACATTGAAAATGTATTGCTTGATAGTTTTAAGACATATGAGGGAATGGGCGTTGAAGTTACGGCAGACGGAAAAAGGATTTTGGCAGGCACAAAAAAATTATTCGATAGTATTGATAACGATGAGATTTTAAAAGCCTACGAAAAATTTTCGTCAGAAGGTAAAACCGTTGTTATAGTAAGCATAGACGGCAATTTTGCCGGTGTAATTGCCGCTATTGATATGCCTAAAAGCGACGCTTTGATATGCGTAGAAGCATTAAAAAAAAGCGGTATAAAAACATATATGCTTACAGGCGACAATTACGCTACTGCGCAGACAATTGCAAAGCAGTCGGGCATAGAAAATGTATTTGCCGAGGTTATGCCCATTGATAAAGCTGATAAGATTGCCGAGTTAAAAAAGCAATATAAGGTTGCAATGGTAGGGGACGGAATAAACGATGCTCCTGCTCTTGCCGTAGCCGATGTGGGTATAGCTGTAGGCGGCGGCACAGATATTGCGATAGAATCCGCCGATATTGTGCTGACAGGCAAAAGTCTGAAAACCGTCGCTGATGCTTACTATTTAAGCAAAAAAACTATGGGCAACATAAAACAGAATCTTTTTTGGGCGTTTTTTTATAATATACTTGCTCTGCCGATAGCGGCAGGCGTTTTATTTCCGTTTTTCGGTATTTTGCTTAATCCTATGATAGCGGCTTTTGCTATGAGCATTTCTTCTGTAAGCGTAGTGCTTAACGCTTTAAGGCTAAATTTGTTTAAAAGCAAATTTAATTAATTTACTTCTGTCAAATAAGCAGTATAATAGCAGTTTTGCGCAAAAAATATCCCCGTTATTTTTACGGGGATATTTATTATCATTAACTTAACTGTTATTTATCAGTTTTCTTTTTTACTTCAACTGCGGGGAGATTGTCAGCCTTTTTGTCTGTCTTTTGTTCTTTTTCATTATCTGCTATCTTGCCAAGATAAGAAGGCATTTCTATACCCGCCATTTTAAACATTTCATTCATAGGGGGGAGCGATTTAAGCAGTGAAGAAACAAAATTTGAAGTATTTGAAGTGCCGTCCTTTCCGCCGCTGTCCCAAACGGTAATTTTATCTATCTTGAGGTTTTTGATTGCTTCTACCTGAGTCTTTACAAGATTTTCAATTTTGTCGGCAATTATCATTTTAACAGCTTGGTCAGCGTTTCCGCCCGCTGCGTTAATAATCTTTGAAAAACCTTCTGCCTGCTTGGTTAAAATTTCGTATACGCCCCTCGCTTCGGCTTCCATTTTTGCGTAAACGGCATCTGCGGCACCCTTTGCTTCTCTGCGGTAGATTTCCGCAGTGGCTTCGGCATCAAGTTCCTTTTTATGTTTTTCTATTTGTGCCTTTACAATAATATCTGCTTCAAGTGTTGCACGCTCTTTTTCGGCTCTCATTACTTCGGCTTCCTGCTCTGCCTTATATGCTTCTTCTAAAGCCTTTGCCTCAGCAATTTTTTCAGCCGCAGTAGCGCGCCTTAATGCCTCGGCTTCGGCTTCACGCCTTGATGCATGGGATTGAGAAATTTTTATCTGCGCTTCGTTTTCACCTTCTATTGCGGTTGAATTAGCCTTTGATACCTTTACTCTCTGCTCCATTACGGCGTTTGCTTCGCCGATAGAGCCGTCCCTGTTTTTTTCTGCAACGGATTTTTTGGCATCGTTTATAGCTTTTGCGGCGGCTTCTTTACCAAGCGCCTCAATGTAACCGGATTCGTCGTTGATATCTGTAACGTTAACGTTTATCAGCCTTAAACCAATCTTTTTAAGCTCTGATTCGACATTTCCGCTTACTGCTTCTAAAAATTTATCTCTGTCTG
>JAQVSX010000173.1 GCA_028700355.1 Clostridia bacterium | reverse complement strand
GCTTTATAGCCTCAATTATTTTATTGCATAAAAAAGCAGCTTTTTTTCGTACACTTAAATTATAAATATCGTCCTTACCGGTTATAATTTCAGTATAATCAATATTATTATTAACTTTCATTAAGCCTCCCCCCAAAGCAAAAAGTTTCTGCTATTATATTATGCTTGTTATAATAATATTGTTAAAAAGCCGCTTATGTTATATGCGGCAATGCTAATGCAAAATAAAGCCATAAATAAGAATAGTACAAGTGTTTTATTGACACACCGCAAAGTATTATTATATAATTATATAATATATATTACATCAGCAGTATAGCTGCGTTATTTTGTGCAGTTAAGAGGATATAATGGACTTAATAAGTGTTGAAAAAAAATGGCAAAACATTTGGGAAGACAACAAAACCAACAGTTTTGATTATGATAATCTTTCAAAAAAACATTATGTACTTGAAATGTTTTCATATCCTTCCGCTGCAAAGCTGCATATAGGTCATTGGTATAATTACGCTCCGTCAGACAGCTATGCAAGGTTTAAAAGAATGCAAGGGTATAATGTATTTCAACCTATGGGCTTTGATGCTTTCGGTTTGCCTGCCGAAAATTACGCTATAAAGACGGGAATACACCCGCAGGACAGCACACTTAATAATATAGAAACAATGAGGAAACAGCTTAAAAGAATAGGCGCAATGTTCGATTGGTCTGCCGATATTGTAACCTGCCAGCCCGATTATTATAAATGGACTCAATGGATGTTTTTAAAGCTTTATGAAAACGGTTTGGCTTACCGCAGCGAAGCGCCTGTGAATTGGTGCCCTTCATGCAATACCGTTCTTGCAAATGAGCAGGTAATTGACGGCAGCTGTGAAAGGTGCAATTCTACCGTACAGAGAAAAAACCTTACTCAATGGTTTTTTAAAATAACAAAATATGCGGAAGAATTATTAAGTGACCTTGACACTTTGGATTGGCCCGAAAAAACAAAGCTTATGCAAAGAAATTGGATAGGCAAATCTATTGGGGCAGAGGTAGAATTTAATACCGATTACGGCTCGTTTAAAGTTTTTACCACCCGCATTGATACTTTATTCGGCGTAAGCTATGTTGTGCTGTCGCCCGAGCATAAACTTGTTGACAAGCTGACAACACCGCAGTATAAAGAAGCCGTAAACAGCTATAAAGCAGAATGTTCTAAGATAAACGAAATAGAAAGGCTTTCATCCGCAAGGGAAAAGAGCGGCGTTTTTTGCGGCAGTTATGCGGTAAATCCCGCAAACAATAAAAAAATTCCCATTTATATTGCTGACTATGTACTAGTATCATACGGAACAGGCGCAGTAATGGGAGTGCCTGCACACGACGAAAGAGATTTTGAATTTGCAAAAAAATACAATCTTCCCATAAACAGAGTTATTAAGGGCGTGCATGGCGACGAACTGCCATTTACCGATTACGGAACTTTAATAGGCAGTGGGCGCTTTGACGGCATGACAAGCCTGCAAGCCATGGAAGAGATTATTAATGAGCTTAGCAGTAAGGGCTGCGCTCAAAAAAAGATAAATTACAGGTTAAGGGACTGGCTTGTTTCCCGTCAAAGATATTGGGGCGCTCCCATACCGGTAATTCATTGCGAAGATTGCAAAATTGTACCCGTTGCTGAAAAGGATTTGCCCGTACTTTTGCCATACAATGTAGATTTTACGCCTGACGGCAAGTCGCCGCTTGAAAAATGCCATGAATTTATAAATGTTAAATGCCCGATATGCGGAAAACCCGCCAAAAGAGATGCCGACACACTTGATACCTTTGTATGTTCAAGCTGGTATTTTTTAAGATACCCCGATTCAAAAAACAGCGAAAAGCCTTTTGACAGCGATAAAATAAACAAATTGCTGCCGGTAGATAAATATATAGGCGGTAGCGAACACGCCTGTATGCATTTGCTTTACGCAAGGTTTTTTACAAAGGCTTTAAGGGATATGGGCTATATTAATTTCGGAGAGCCTTTTACCTCGCTTGTCCATCAGGGTATAATATTAGGGCCTGACGGCAACAGAATGAGTAAATCCAAAGGAAATGTAGTATCTCCCGACGAATACATTGTCAAATACGGCAGCGATATATTTAGGCTGTACCTTATGTTCGGTTTTGCTTATACAGAGGGAGGCCCTTGGAATGACGAGGGCATAAAGGCTGTTTCAAGATTTACAGACCGTGTGGAAAAAATCATATTAAAACAAAACAGCAACGCAAGCGGCAACATTGAAAGCGAAAAAGAGCTTAACTTCGCAAGAAATTTTGCGATAAAAGAAATTATCGCCGATATGGATACCTTTAGCTTTAACACCGCTATTGCAAGGTTAATGGAATACACAAGCTCATTGTATAAATACGGTGAAAGCGTAAGCGGCAGCTTTTTCAATCAATGCGTAAAAGATTTAATTTTGCTAATTGCACCGCTCGCCCCCCATTTTGCCGAAGAGCTATGGCAGATTAAGGGCGGTAAATTCTCTGTATTTGACAGCGGCTTTCCCGTTTGCGACGAAAAGGCGCTGATAAGAGACGAGATAGAAATAGCCGTTCAGATAAACGGCAAGATACGCGCAAGAGTTAAGTTGCAGGCAGATATTAAAGAGAAAGAGCTTAAAGAAACAATACTTTCTTTAAAGGATATTTCTTCTTATATCAGCGGCAAGGAAATTAAAAAATTTATAGTAGTTAAGGGCAAGCTTGTAAATATAGTTTTATAAATTTGCTAATAAAGCA
>JAQVSX010000172.1 GCA_028700355.1 Clostridia bacterium | reverse complement strand
AAGTTCCATGCCGTTTAGGTTATGAATAAATACTATATCGGCAATAAACAGTGTGAAAAAGCTTGCGACAACTACAAAGGTCAGTTTTAAAAAATCTATAATGTCGGCATACCGCCATATTGTATTGTAAATACGCAGCAATGCTGAATAATTTACGTAAAAAATTATTAGCAGCCCCGCCGATATAATAAATTCTCTTTCAAATAACAACATAAAATCAGAATTTAATATCACATAATTTAACGCAAAACTGCCTAAAATTATAACATTATCTATTAAGAATAATATAAATTTTCTTTTTGACCTCATATATCCCTGCTTAACTATTAATTATAATTTTGTTATATATCATAAAGAAGCAAAACTTTAATTTTTATTATACCATATAAAATTGTTATATTAAACTAATAATTAATAGTTATATATATTTTACTGCAAATTGATAAGCTGTTATTTTATTATAAAATAAAAACTACCAAATTTTACATTATATCAGCTTTATTTCTTTGCGAAGCGGATACTCTTTATGCATAGCGGAAGCTATAATATACTCTTTCATTCCGCTTATACTGTCTTCGGAAGATAAATTGCATGCGGCAGAGCTTACCGCTGTTAAAAGGCTGTCGCTCAAAGATAAATTATTATATGCGGCATATAATATTCCTGCGCAAAAAGCATCGCCTGCACCTACCGTCCCCTTGATATATCCCTTCGGCAAGCAAAGCGAGGGCTGCTGCCTGTACTCTCCTTTGCTGCTGAGTGCGGCACAGCCTTCGGGAAAATGTATGCAAATCTGACGGCTTACACCCTGAGAAATAAACCACTTACATACCGCCTTTAAATTATTCTCAATAATATTACCGCCACTATCCCTTAAAGGTATGCCGCTTACATTTGAGCTTTCTATTTCGTTTAAAGTAACATAGTCGCAGTATTTTAAGCTGCACGAAACAACCTCTTTAAACCTTTGGCTTTGCTCGCTTACAACATCGATTGATGTTAGAATGCCTCTTTGCCTTGCATTATATAAAGCCTTTGCAAGCTCTGTGCCGTATTGCAGATTTTTTTTGTCAAATTTTTCAAGCAAAAGCGCATAGCCTATATGCAAAATATCGCAGCTTAATTTATCAAAATCTATATCTTGTGGTGCGAACTCGTCATTTGCGCCCCTGTAATGAAAAAAAGTCCTGTTGCCGCTTTTTGTTTCTGTCATAACGTCGGTAAAACTTGTATCTATATCGCTTTGCCGAATAACGCCGCTGATATCTATATTGTTTTCAGTTAGTTTTTTAAGCACATAATCTGCGCTTGCATCGCTGCCCGTTCTGCCAATCGCAAAAATTTTAATTTTACCGCCTGACAGCTTCGAAAGATTAATTGCGGTATTGGGAACGCAGCCGCCCACACCTGTTTTTTGGCTTTTTATGTTGCACAGCATACCGCCCGCAGGATAAACATCTATCATTTTTATTTTATCAATAAGTATGTTCCCCGCAAAAGCTATACCTTTATTCATAAATAACTGCTCCTTATACTGATTTTTAACAGTAGTATTAATAATTCTTTATACTCTCTCCGAGTATTTTTTCACTGAGATTAATTACCTTTTTAAAATCTCCGCATTTTATTAAGTTGTAATATTCAATTATTAACTTTATATCGTTTTGCTCTATAACGCTGCCGCATATGGTGTATAAAGTGTATGAAATGCCCCGACTTTCAAGTTCCGATTGAATCTGCTGCCATTTTGAATCTTTTATGTCTTTAAAATGCAAAGCGGCGGCAATGGATATTATAATATAAACTGTGTTTACACCGTGTTTTTTACACAGCTTATACGCTCCGATTAATCTGTCATCGGCATTTAATTTCCTTAAAGGGTCTTTACCTACCCTTGCGACTGTATCCTTTAAATTACGATTGTTAAATCTGTATAACAATTTGTATAAGAAATGTAGCAACAGTACTAAATCTTCTTTATTGTCAAGGGTAATTGCCTGTGCGGCAGATGTTCCCGCCATTGATACCAGATATTTAATATCGGAATCTGAAATTGCTTCGCTTATATAATTATAACCCTTGACCGCGCCAAGATATGCGCAAAAAGCATGGCACATATTATGTATAAAAAGCTTGCGCTGCATGAAATATTTAAAGGGCGAATATGTTACAACATTTTTTATCTGTGGAATTTCACCAACAAATCCGTCTTTATCGAGATGCAGTATGTCAAAAGGCTCTACATAAACAGTCAGGGGATTTTCAGCCCCGCTTTTTTCAAATACGGGAACCATTCTCCCGATACTTGCTTCTATAAGCCCTACATTTTTGTCAAATACCTTTATAGCGTCTTCGCTTAGATACTTGAAAAGCAACTGTTTAAATATTTTATCTGCATAATTTAAATTTTCGCAAAGCATTATGTTAAGGGGCAAAAGATTATCTTTTATTCTTTTTTCTATTGCCATTGCAACCGTTTGGGCAATATATTTTAACACGCCTGCGCCTACCGATGTCGCCATAATGTCAGCGGAATATATCTCTTTTACTGCACTTTCAGTATCGTTGCTGTTTACCGCCCGCACATTTTTTACATATGTTTTTTCTATGCCGTCATCACTTACTATACATATAGGATAGCTTTTGTCTTTATTGATTCTGTCAATTGTATTGCTGTCAATGTCTAAAAATACTGTTTCGTATCCGCTCTTGTATAAAAGCTGGGCTATAAAGCCTCTGCCGATATTACCTGCCCCGTATATTACTGCCTTCAATTTTTT
>JAQVSX010000171.1 GCA_028700355.1 Clostridia bacterium | reverse complement strand
GGTCTGCTCTGGTTTTGTATGAACAGACTGCCAAAATTCGGCGGTGATGACGGACAATGGGTATATGACCGTATTATGGTAGTTGAGTGTCCTAATGTTATTCCCAAAGATAAACAGGATAAGACACTAATAGATAAATTATATGCCGAGCGCGAAGGTATTGTCTTTAAGGCTATAAAGGCGCTACAGCAAGTTATTGCTAACGGCTACCGTTTTTCAGAACCTGAAAGCATAAGGAACGCAAGAGAAAAATATATGTCAGAGAACAACACAGTGGTCTCTTTTTATGAGGAGTGTATGGGTAAATGGCCTGACGGAAAAATCAATAAGCATTGCACTACAGGGCGCATTTATAAGGTCTATCAAGGTTGGTGCAGAGAAAACAATAACGGTTTTGCAAAAACGGCTAAAGAGTTTCGAGAAAATATCGCTTTACACCTCGGGTTGGATTATCCTACAATCACCACAAGGCAAAATGGCAACACCTACTATAAGGATTATTCACTCACTCTTGAGGCAAAAGAGCAGTTTTCGAGGGAATATGGCTATGACGGGACTGAATTTTTATAAAAAGGGTAGCAGAGGTAGCAGTACAGGTAGCAGTAAAATTCACAACTGCTACCACTTGAAACCCGCATAGATAAAGGCTTTGAGAGTAATAGGTAGCAGAGGTAGCAGTACTTTAAACTTCTTGGAAAAATTTTAAAAAAGTTGGAAATGAAAAGAACATGCTTCTAAAGATTATTTAAAAGTGTGAGTATGAAATGGTTTTTACTGCTACTACTGCTACCAAACCTCTACAACCCCTTATATAACTGGACTTTCAGCGGTAGCAGTACTAAAAAACACTGCTACCAGTACTGCTACCACTGCTACCTAAAATCTGGAAAAACAATGGTTTTAGGTTATAAATTGTTAAAAAATAAAGAGCTTGATGAAGCTTTTTTAAAATAAGCTGATATGTGGCAACTTGTGGCAGGTAAAAATGGTTATTTTAATATTTACTCTCATATAGAGAATATAACTTTTGTCCTGCCACGTACTGCCACAAATAAAAAATCTATTATTAGGTTTTGGAGTATATTATGGATAGTTCTTAAAAAGTAGTTATTGTTAGATTTTTGGGACAAGGTTTTATTTATGTCTAACGAAAATTTAACTTTAGCCATTATAGTATAAGTGTAGGGTTAAAAAAACATAAAAATAAAAAAAACGGAGGTAGAATTGAATGAAAATAGAAACAATTACAAGAAAGTTAAAAGACATATGTGCTGAACTCGGTAAAAAGTATAGCATTAAAATGATAGATTTGGAGCAGATTATTTATCGTAAATTTAACGATAATTATGATGTGGAAATTTCCGGTCTTAATAATAATAGAAAGAAATTTAAGGCTAACATATATGTCTGGGATATAGATCATAAATATTTGATTGTAGAAAGATTCAGCGAAATATTATCTATAGATGAATTAAAAGAAAAACTTGCTTATATAGAAAACAAATACGGTAATATTAACTAACTTTTAACAGCATAAGGGGAAGATGCTTCATTGCAGGTAATTATATATAGACTTAAGATAATCTTCCCTTTTGCTGCTGTATTATTGGTAAAATAAAAACTATTATTTAAAGAAATAATCTACTATAGCTTGGTATTTATCTTGTCCAGCTTTACAGGTGTCGAGTAAATAGCCCTTTTGACTGTTCCATTCTTTAAGTCCGCGATAATAGAATATTTTAAGTTCTTCGTCAATAATAAAAGGTGTAATATTAAAACGAAGACACTCTTTAAATGCGATGAGTCGCCCTACTCTGCCGTTACCGTCTTGAAAAGGGTGGATGCTTTCAAAATTGTAGTGAAAAGCAGTAATATCGTCTATTGTAACTATGTTTAATCGATTGTATTCGTCAAGTAGCTTAACCATTTCCGTATGCACATTAGCGGGGGAAACGGCTTTACTGTCACCCACAACATTAGGCTTGCGCTTATAATCACCTACAGCGAACCATTCCTTTTGACTGTCGGATGTACCTGATTTAAGCAGCTCGTGTAGCTTCTTAATAAAAGGCTCTGTAATAATACCGTCAGCATTATCGATAACGTAATCAATGCATCTAAAATGATTTTTGGTTTCAATAATATCGTCGACATTAACAGCTGGATCATCAGCAAAGCCAATTGTGTTTGTCTCAAAAATGTAGCGTGTTTGGTCTTCTGAAAGCCGGCTGCCTTCGATATGATTAGAGTTATAGGTCATTTTAACTTGCGTGGAATGGTATAGACCACCTTTAAGCTGCATTTGTTTTTCTTCACGAAGTACCTGCAATATACGGCTTGTGGGATTATCTCTAACGAAAGACATAATATCACACGGCTGGCAATTAAGCTTTTCACAAATATCATTGATTACTTTAAGAGAAACATATTCGCCTTTGGAAAGCTTTGACATTGTACGTGAAGAAATACCAAGCATATCCTTTAATGCTGTTTTTGTTATACTTTTTTCTTTAAGTATTGAAAACAAACCATTGTATGAAATAGGCATTATATGCTACCTCCATTTATGAGCTTATTAATTAATTATATCATATATATTTAACAAAGTAAAGATATAATATACAAAAAATGCATTATATAAAGCGAAGGGGGTGGTAGCTCGTCAAAACAATATGCTCCCGGCTGGGACCCTGACGCATTGCAAAATGCTGTTGTTAAAGATGTTCAGGGCAAGAATAAAGTAAATTTAAAAATACGGAAGGAAAATATTGACAGTGATATTAAAAAATTAAAGAAA
>JAQVSX010000170.1 GCA_028700355.1 Clostridia bacterium | reverse complement strand
CTAAATTCCATAGCTACAATATTATAATAAATATTAAACAATAAATCAAACACTTTGGCAGAAATAGATTTTAACTGCAATTTAATATTACATCATACGCAAACTACATCAATAAATTAGTCCCTATAACTTTGGTGATAAATGTATGATGTTTGTTTTTGATGTTTGCGAGGAAGGCTTGGGCAATTCCGACGGGTGCAGAAAAATTATGGAAACTTATTCGAACATTGAAGAACTTATTGCAGTCGATGGCAAATGCGATAAAATTTTTGATAAAGCAGTTGCTTCCCACAAATACTCAATAGAATTTATCACAAAAGGCGGACACTCCTTTAGCGCATTTGGTAATGACAATGCTATTCATTTAATGTCTAGCCTTATAGTTGATTTATATAATATGCAAATACCGCAAAATGGAAATTCTAAAACAACGCTAAACGTTGGAAATATTGTTGGCGGCACAACGATAAATTCAATAGCACAAAAATCAAAAATTTTGTTTGAATATCGCTCAGATGATTCTGATTGTCTTAAAAAAATACAAATTCAGTTTAATAAAATTGTTTCTGATTATAAAACAAAAGGCTATAATTTAGAAGTTGTTTTGTTGGGAGAAAGACCTTGCGAAAAAAATGTGGACGCAAACAAATTTGAACATCTATTAAATAGAATTGAGAATTGTGTTGAGGAAGTTACTGGAACAAAACCAATAAGAGCATCATACTCTATGGACTGTAATATTTCAATGTCAATGGGTATACCTTCTTCAAGTATAGGAGTTTATTGGGGCAAAGATACTCACACGGAAACAGAGTACTTGCACAAAGATTCCCTCAAAACAGGCTATAAAGTATTGCAAAAACTTATTTTAAGTTATGCTGACCGCTTTAAATAATCCATTAGGGAACCTCTAAATAGTTTTCTCCTCGTGTTCTATATATCACATTTTCTAAATTGCTATTGAGCTAATTTTTTGAGGGCTGGGCATTATCTAAAAATTCTTCAAAAGAATCATATTCAATTTTTGTATTTTTTATAATTTTTTCAGCAAGCTCACCGTTATTTGACAATAATTTTGTTGCAAGTTGCAGTTGGAAAACCGCTGATTTTATACAAGCTGTCTCTTTATCTATAACATAGAAATCATTACCGTGTAATTTTCCCACAGCGCCGCCTATATATGGATGAATAACAGGCATTACTGCAGACAAATCACCCATATCGGTTGAAGAAGACTGCCATATATTTGTTTTTTGAACTTTACCGTCTCCGAAAATTTCTCCGGCAATATCGACAGCAATTTGGGAAAAATTTTCGCTGTTTTTTAAAGGTGCCGAACCTGCAATATCTGTAATATCTGCGCTTGCCCCCAACGCCTCTGCGCAGCATTTTGCCGCTCTGTTTACTTTGTCATTAACAATTTTAATTGCATCAATACTTGCACCTCTGACATAACTTTCTAAAATTACTTGGTCGGGTATGGCATTTACCATATTGCCGCCTTTAGTTATTATAGGATGCACTCTTATATAATCTTGTTCTCTAAATGTTTCTCTTAACGCATTAACCGCATTTAGAAACAGATTTGCTGCATATAATGCATTTACACCTAAATGAGGAGAACCGCCGGCATGCGAAGCCGTACCGTTAAATACAATATTTTTTCTTATTACTCCGTTTGCGCCGCTATGAATTGAAAAGGACTTATCTGAAGTCTCATCGCTCATAATATGCACCATGAATGCTAAGTCTACATCGTCAAAAAAGCCTCTGCTCATAAATTCACTTTTGCCGGATGCATATTTAATTATTCCTTTTTTTATAAGTTGCTGTCTGTAACCTATTTCTATACCTTCTTCAGCAGGAACAAAACATAATTTTATTTTTCCACATAAACCTTTTAAAATATCTTCTTCTTTTAAAGCGGCTGCAACACCTAATATATTTGCACATTGTACATTATGACCGCAAGCATGTACAGCACCTGTTTCTTTATTACACTCGGGATGTGTTTGGCATATTACGGAATCCAGTTCGGCAAGTATTAAAAGCGCTGGTCCTTTTTTTCCTGTATCTATTGTTGTACAAAATCCTGGTATATCTCCCGCTTTTGTTATTTTATAACCGAGTTCTTCAAATTTCTGCGATAAATATTTATCGGTCTTCCATTCTTTATAGCCCGTTTCGGGATTTTCCCATATGTATTTTTCCGCAGAAAGTATTAATTCCTTGTTTTTTTCTACATAATCCGTAATATTAATCATAAGTATTCACCTTTATTGTTTTATACTTCTACTTCAATGTAACCGTTAACATAATTCATTTTCACGCTGTTTTTCTTGCTTAGTTTTTGTATATGGTTAAATATTTTCTCACCCCATTTCCCCGTAGCAAAACAAGGCAGTCCGTTTAGACATTCATCTTTTTCAAATCCCAGTTCAACAGGCATAAGGGAAAGTTTGGTAAGCTTTTTGGCGTTAAATTCCATTTTTGGCAAAAATGTCATATAATTGTAAAAATCTTTATGAATACCTATTGTATCACCTTTTGAACGTACATTTAAAGCTTCTTCAGTATTGTAATCAAGCGGCACATCATATTTTTCATAAAAATCGGCAGGCTGGTATTTTACGGATTTTCCCTGATATATAAAATTGCCCAGCGAATAGAAAATAGCATAGCCTTTATATATTTCAATGGGCTTTAATTGATGTGTGCCGCCCCCTATAACAGCGCTTGCACCCGCGTCTATACATTTATGCGCAAATTCTACAATAAAATCGGCTGGTTCTGTAAATTCATTTTTCAGTACTTCA
>JAQVSX010000169.1 GCA_028700355.1 Clostridia bacterium | reverse complement strand
TATAAAATATATAAATTTCTTATCGGCTGCGGATTTTGTCCCGTTCATAAGGGCTTTAAGCTGATAATAAGGGCGGTAATAATTCTGTGTCAAAGCGGCAAGCCGCTTACTTTAAAAAGCGTTTACGGCACTCTTTCAAAACAGTACAACATTTCGGCGGGCAGCGTATGCAAAAATATTATGAACGCCGTAAACTACGCCTCTTTAAAATGCGATATGGATTTATACGAAAAGCATTTCGGCATATTAGCGGGCAGCGGCGGCATTTCCTGCGGTTCTTTTTTATACTATGTTGCAGATATAATAAAATATAGCGGTTAAAGGTTTGTATATAGCGGGCATAAAACTCATATATATAATTATGAGGAATTTAATCCGCCCGTTAGAAAGTTATGTTTTATTTGTTTTCAAAAGGCATAAACGCCATTTGCTGATATTTGCCGCAGTATTTATTGCGGGCTTTGTACTGGGCTTAATTTTAGGCAGCGGCGGCATTTACAACGATATTATATTTAACGATTCCATAAATTTTACTGTGCTGATATTTTCCGGCAAGGCTTCCTTTTTTGCTATAATCGCAAGGGGATTTCTGGTAAACCTGCAATACTTTGCCTTAATTTTCATTTTTTCGCTTTCGGTTTATTTTATTCCGCTGCATTATGTTTTTATATGCTACAAGGGCTATGTTTTGGGAGCGGCGGCAGTTGTTTTCACAAAGGTTTTGGGCGTTCACGGCTTTTGTAATTTATTAATATTGGTGCTTCCGCAGCAGCTTATACTGCTGTTATGCCTGTGCCTATTTATCTGCTCTGCGCACAAGGATATTATAAGCTGCAAGAGTTTTACTTTTATAGGAGAGCGGGCAAAATGCTGTTGTGTATATTTTTTTATAAGTTTAAGCAATATAATTGTGCAGCTTGCGTTAATTTATGTTATAATAAAACCGTTCAATATACTCATATAACAGTAAAATACTTGCAGGAGGAAAAAATGTTTAGAAAAATTGACGATATTGCCAATACAATAAATAAAATGACAGAAGGCTTTATACCGCAGACGGCGGTTATACTCGGCTCGGGTTTAAGTGATTTTTGCGGCAGCATAGAGGAAAAATTTTCGCTGAGCTTTTCACAGATAGAAAGCTTTCCGAGGACAAGCGTCAGCGGACATAGCGGCAGGCTTATTTTCGGCGAAAAATACGGCAAAAATATAGTAATAATGTCGGGCAGAATTCATTATTACTAGGGTTTTTCGATGCAGGAGGTAGTTCTGCCCGTAAGGGTGCTTAAAAGGCTGGGCGTAAGCAGTCTGATTGTTACAAACGCCGCCGGTAGTATAAACAACGATTATGACAAGGGCGATATTATGCTGATAAAAAATCATATAAGTCTGTTCTGCCCCAACCCGCTTATCGGCAGAAATATGGAAGAGTTTGGCGAGCGTTTTCCCGATATGACTTTTCCTTACGATAAAGAATATATTGCCGAAGTGAAAAAATTGGCTCAAAGAGAAAACATAAGCATTAAAGAAGGCGTTTATTGCTACCTTACGGGGCCGTCTTACGAGACCGCCGCCGATATTAGTGCGCTTAGGGTATTGGGTGCGGATTGCGTAGGTATGTCCACAGTACCTGAGGTTACCGCAGCGGCGCATGCGGGGATAAGAGTATGCGGCTTTTCCTGCATATCGAATAAGGGGGCGGGCTTAACCGACGAAAAGCTCTCTCATCAGGATGTGGTAAATTCCTGCGAAGACTCTAAGAACGATTTATATAAACTGATAGACGGAATGTTGAAAATAATGTAATGCGGCACAAAAACAGCCACTTAAATATTTAATAGAAAACTTTAAATTATATATACCCTTGCTTGCAGGGGTATTTTTTTGCCTTTTTTTGCGCTATCAGATGTATATTGCCGAAGAAGCGGGAATATATTTATACTATTCTATATAAAATGTATAAATTATGTTGATATTTTTAATGGCAAATAATCTAAACAAAGACATTATTTTACAATTTTAACTGTTTTTCTATGAATTTTTTATTATAAAATTAACAGGAGCGGCATTATGAGGTTTGTTGTAATTAAAAAGCGAGTTTTGGCGCTCGGCGTATGCTTAATTTTTGCCGCCGTAATGCTGATGCTGTGTCTTTCTTTTACAGGCGCTTACGGAGTGTATTACGGTCTGCCGCTGCGTAAAATACCTATTTACAGAGTCGCTACCGACCAAAAGAAGATTGCCTTGTCTTTTGATGCGGCATACGGCTCGGACAGGACGGAAGGCATAATGGAAATACTTAAAGAATATAACGCCGACGCAACTTTTTTTCTTGTAGGCTTTTGGATTGAAAACAATCCCGAAAAGACAACAAAGATTATAGAAAACGGCTTTGAGATAGGCACTCACAGCAACACACATTCGCATATGTCTAAATTTACATATCCGCAATGCGAGGAGGATTTGCGCCAATCTGTAAATATTATTGAAAAATATACGCAAGGCAAGCCGACGCTGTTTCGAGCGCCATTCGGAGAATACAACAACACGCTTATAGAGGCGGCGGAAAGCTTAGGTCTTAAAACAATACAATGGGATGTCGATTCTCTTGACTGGATGCAAAAAACAACATTGCAAATAATTTCAAGGGTTATTGATAGGGCAAAAGAGGGTTCTATAATACTGTTTCATAACAATGCAGAGCATATTCTCGATGTTTTGCCCGTAGTACTTGACAGATTAAGCAAAAAGGGTTTTGAGTTTGTCAGAATAAGCGATTTGATATATCAGGATAACTATCTGATTGACAGCAAAGGAGAA
>JAQVSX010000168.1 GCA_028700355.1 Clostridia bacterium | reverse complement strand
TAACAGGGTTATTATCATAACGCCATATAGGATAAGCGTTGGAATCTGACCTTTCCTGCCAAAACAATTCTTTATCAGTAACATTAAATACTTTATATTTCACCTTAAAAGTCTCCCATATCCTTATAATAAACAATTATTTCTAATATATTTTCAAAATTGCATGTGGCAACGCAGATAACTTTATCGCCTGCGCCGTAATATACATACAATGTATTATCTTTAATTACATTTGCCGTCGGAAATACACAGCCGTTATAAAAGCCCTTGGTTTCATAATCGAACTCCGGCTCCATAATAAAATCTTTTGTATGCCCTATTATTTTAAGGGGGTTATTTAAATCAAGTAGCATTGCTCCCGTCCTGTATGCCTTATCTTTTTTTGACACGCCGTGATAAATAAAAAACCATCCGTATTTTGTTTTTATGGGCGGGCAGCTCCCTCCTGTTTTAAGGTCTTCCCACCACTGTTTACCTTCATAAAGCAGCTGCGGCTTTTCTGACCACTCCATAAGGTCGTCCGAAAAAGAAATCCATATAGACGGATTTTTGCAGGGATAGCCTTTTCCCTGCCACTGCATAGGCCTTGACAGCTTTGCATATCTGCCGTTTATTTTTTCGGGAAATATTATTACATCTCTGTCGTCATATCTGCTGTCGGTTATTCTGCCGAGCTTTTTATAGCTCTTAAAGTTATAAGTAAACGCAAGGTGAGTAAGCGTAAAATTGTTTTTTAAAAACGCAGGGCATTCCTTTGGCGGATTTATCCACGGCTTAGGCAGATCTGTCCAATATCTGCCGGGCGCATACGGTCTTGATGCATATGTAATATAATAACAGTCTTTTAATTTTATAATTCTGGGGTCCTCAATTCCGCCGCCGTCGCTGCCGTCATAATCGGGGCAAAGCGCAGGCTCTTTTTGGCGGTAAAAATTAAAACCGTCCTGACTTTTTGCATAACCTAAATATATATAATGCCTTTCTGTATCTCCCGCCGCCCTGTAAAGCATATGGAAGGTATTTTCGCTTTGCTCATACCATACGGCAGGGTTTAAAACACAAAGGTTTTCCCATTCGTTATTTGTATCGGGTTTTAATATGGGGTTGTTTTTATATTTGATTAATTTCATAGTTAATCCTTTTGCCTAAGATTTTTCTGTACTCAAACATTTTTTAGGAGATTTTACCGTCTTCCGCCGTTTAAGCGGAAGACGGTTAAACTCCCAATGCTTATAAATCTAATCTAATCTATCTAATCTAATCTTACGAAATTATTAAAGTGCCGAAATGTAATATTGCACCTTCAGCGCTGTATATTGTATAGATATAATTTGCTGCTGTATCAGGCAATATATCCTCAAAATCTGCCGCTTCAAGAGTCGTAACGCCGATTTCGGTAACATCAAATTCGGCATTTATAACAGGCTTCAATGCCTTATGAGGTGAGGAAACAATATAAGATTTTTCCACAACCAGCCTGTAACCGCTGCCCTGCGCCATACCGTCGATAATAGTTCTAATAGCCGCTTCTTCTGTTGTATTTTGAGCAGTCGGCAATGCCGATTCTTTATATAGTTTTATATTGTCAATATAAAATTCTCCGCCGCTAACATATATACCTAAGCCTTTTATTTTTGCAGAAATTATGTTGCTTGCATCCGTGCCGTTAACGGCTAAATATGTGCTGCTTATAGGCACCCTTATTATTCCGCTGCCGCTTAGTTTTAAGCCGCTGTTGGTAAAGTCGACATATGCACGGTGCGAATAACCGCTTGCGGTATCAAGATAAAATCTTAAATAAAACGCAGCTTCGCCCGAAGGCACATTATAATAAAACTCGAAATAATCAAAATCGGGGAAATCCCATAGCTTTTTAAGATAAAGGTCTCCTGTATTTGATATTTTTAAGGCAGTGCTGTCGTTAAAGCCGCCGGTCTGCGATATGCTCATTGCCGAGTTGGAATTAGTTATACCTTCGGCGCATGCGGCAGCTAAATCGTCTATATCTTCATAGTCTTCAAAATTAATCAAAAGGCTGTTTGTAGGCTCAAGCCTTCCGCGGCAAACTATAATGCCTTGCTTATATATTGTATATATATATTTGTTGCCGTCTGTAATCTTATCTTCAAAATCTGCCGCCGCTATATCGCTTACATTTGATTTAACATTAAAGTTTACATTTACTGCGGGGTATAGCGTTTTATGACCGCCTACCGAATATGACCTTTGCACCACAAGATTATAATCGCCGTCTTCAAGCCCGTTAATAATATTTCTTACCGAAGCGGCTTGAATTTTATCCTGCTGCGCAGGCAGTGCGCTTTCCCTGTACAGTTTTATATTGTCTATATAAAATTCAGCCGAACCGCTGTTTACATATAAGCCTAAGCCTTTTACATTTAAGGTATTAATCTGTTCTGCGGTTGCGTCGCCTCCTCCCTGCAAATACTCGCTGCTTACAGGCAGCCTTATAAAGCCGCTGCCGGAAAGCTTTATATCTTCGGCGGTAAAGCTTACATAAGCCCGTTGTTTATACTCATTGCTGCCTTCAACATCTAAATAAAGCCGTAAGAAGAAGTTTGCGCTGCCTGACGGCACATTGTAATAGAATTCTATATAGTCAAAAGCAAAGCCCCAAGGGCGTTTAAGATAAATATCAGCAGCGTCCGAAGTCTCATTTGCGGCAATTTTCACAGCCTTGCTGTTATTGTATCCGCCGTCATTTGAAAGGCTTAAAAGCGTTTTTGACTGTGTCAACCCTTCGGCGCACGCAGCAACTAACGCATCCGTATCGGCAAGGCTGTTAAAATCAATAAGCAT
>JAQVSX010000167.1 GCA_028700355.1 Clostridia bacterium | reverse complement strand
TTAATGGCATTAATTATGTCTTTGTTTTCCTTGTATTTTTTAGCAATGTCTGCGCCTATCTGTATATGAGTGCCTTCTATCTCATAATCGACAGCCTTTCCTATATCGTGCAACAGCCCCGCTCTCTTAGCAAGATTTACATCCGCATCAAGCTCGCCCGCCATTGCCGCCGCTAAAAATGCTACCTCTAAAGAATGCTTTAATACGTTTTGACCGTAACTTGTCCTGTATTTAAGTCTGCCTAAAAGCTTTATAACCTCGGGATGAATCCCGTAAATCCCCGCATCAAAGCAGGCTTGCTCGCCTGTTTCCTTTATCTGGGAGTCTAAGTCTTTTTTAACTTTGTCTACCATTTCTTCTATACGGGCGGGATGTATTCTGCCGTCTACGATAAGTTTTTCAAGTGTGATTTTTGCAATCTCACGCCTGATAGGGTCAAAGCCTGACAGTATTACAACCTCGGGAGTATCGTCAATTATAAAATCAATACCCGTTGCGCTTTCCAAAGCTCTGATATTTCTGCCTTCACGCCCGATTATTCTGCCTTTCATATCGTCGCTGGGCAGGGCTACCGTCGAAACTGTAACCTCTGAGGCATGGTCAGCCGCACATTTAGATATTGCTAAACCTATAACCTCTTTTGCTTTTTTGTCAGCATCGGATTTTGCCTGAGCCTCTACCTCTCTGACCAAAACAGCCGCATCTTTTTTTGCCTCTGAAACCATTTTTTCAATCAAAAGATTTTTTGCATCTTCCTGCGTCATCTGAGCTGCCTTTTCTATTTCTTCAAGCATTTTTTGATGTGCAAGCTTTACCTCCGCTTCAATCTTTTTGAGTTCGTTTTCTCTGTTAGATAATCCCCTTTGCATATTTTCGACATTTTCGTTGCGTTTGTTTAATGCCTCTTCCTTTTTATCAAGAATTTCTTCTTTTTGCATTATTCTCGATTCGGATTTTTGAATTTCGCTGCGCCTGTCTTTTATTTCCTTTTCAATATCAGTACGCAGTTTTAATATCTCTTCCTTTGCTTCTAATATAGCTTCTTTTTTTATGTTCTTGGTCTGACTTTCGGCATCGTCAATTAATTTTTGCACATAAAATTTTGTGTCGCCTATGCGTTTATTTGTTATGTTTTTTTGCAAAATATATCCGATAAAAAAACCAGCCGCAATTGCCGCTATAACAGAAAGCAGGAATATCACCGTATCACTGCCTGAAAATGCAAAGAGGTTTAAAAATTTTGTGTCAATTAGCATATTTACCTCCATTATTAAGTTTTCAATTTTCAAAAAGAATATAACATATTCTCAAAAAGCTTTTGTCTGAAAAATTATCTTTAATATATAAATAATTTAGCTGCTTATGAATAACTATTCTTCTCAATCTTATTATTTTACTTTAAATATTTTATTATGTCAATTATAAATTTAAAATGTTTAAAATATAGCCAAAAATTTTGAAAACTTATTTTTCAGCTCCGCAAAATAATTTTTTTGTTACATTTGTTCAAGTATAAGTTTTTTTATATCTTCGTTGGTTTTTCCAAGCGCAAAGCCTATTTCTGTTAAATATAGCGTTTCTGCAGTCTTTAAAACGCCGATATGCATAGCGTCTTTTACAGGTATCTGCTTACCGTATAAAACCTTAACCAATGCAGCTAAATTTTCTGCCGTACCCTCATAAAGCATTTTCTTGTATTCGTTATTCTTTGTTTTAGATTCTGTAATATTTTTTATATCACTGAAAGGTAATTTTTTTATAGATTCTTTTGCTTGCTCTGCATTTAAAGGTTTGCGAAAATGCGTTAAAGCATTTTTTACGGGAAAATATATTTTTAATGTAGGTGAGATAACCGGCATTATCAGAAAACAATTATAGTTAATACCCTCGGGCATACATATATCAATTATTTGGCATAATCCATGCGCTTTATTTACAACGTAATCATCTTTTTTAAACATTATTAGCAGTCCTTTCGCTTTGTATTTTAATAAATATTACATAAATTGCGTAACAAAACTAAAACAAATAAAAATCTGGGCACATTAAAAGCAACCCTTAATATTTTGAACAATATACTCTTATTTTTTTATGGAAATATATAGTAAAGGTAATTATATTAAAGTTAACCTTTAATTTTTATAAGGTAAATATTAAAATATTATATATCTATTATACCACAAAAATGAAAAATAAGCACGCATTTAATTTTCTGACAATAAATGCATGCTTTAAAAAAACTAAGTAAGATTACTGCTTATTATCATCTGCGATTAATTGACCTTGTTGCTTAGTATGATTTTGCTCACTATCTGCGTTATTGCTTTCATTTTGCAGATTGTAAAGGTCTGTAGAGGTATCTACAAGGTTAAGTACCTTTATTCTGTCAAGTACCTCGTCATAATCGGGCAGCTCGCTTAAAGAGCTTATCTGAAATCTTTTTAAAAACTCATCCGTCGTGCCGTATAAAAGGGGTTTTCCGATTGTATCCTTGCGGCCTACAACATCAATTAAATTACGCTTATGCAGTATCATTATTGCATAATCGCTGTTAACGCCCCTTATTTCCTCTACTTCAAGGCGGGTTATGGGCTGTTTGTATGCAATTATAGAGCACACTTCAAGCATAGCTTTTGAAAGCTCTCTTTCCTTAATGGGATTTAGTACCGCATCTACGGCAAAAGCATAATCGGGATTTGAAGAAAACTGCAATTTATCGTTAAAATATAATATATGTATTCCGCTGCTGCCGCTGTATTTGTTTTTTAATATTTCTACCGCCTGTAATATATCCTTTTTTGTGGCGTTTGTCTTTGCAACTATATCTTTTATATCTATCGCCT
>JAQVSX010000166.1 GCA_028700355.1 Clostridia bacterium | reverse complement strand
GAGCCTTCTACGTTTTTTATGTTACCATATATAACCATTATTTTATCAGACGGACATTTTTTTATCCTTGAAAAGACAAATGTAGTAAAACTGATAAATACTATCAGCACTACAATAACCAGTAAAACTACTATTCCTTGAGGCATTTCATACTCCTTTTAAATATATTATTATTTAATATTGTTAATTAATCATTGTATTGTTCTTTTTCTGAAGTAATTGTTTTTTCTTTATTTTTATTATACCTTTTTACTATTACAGTATTAGAATCTGCAAGCGCAATAATCTTTACGGGCAACCCTGTACTAATAAAATCTTCGTCATCGGTTACAGCGTTTATTTCGGTATATCTTTCTTGTAATGTTAGGTTGATTTTGCCTGTTCCCGTTCTTTTTGGAGGTATCCTCAAATATACGGTAGCTATATGGTTTACGGCGTATTTATAATTAATATTTCCGCTTGATTGCATTTTAAGCGCATAATGAAAGGCAACTGCTAAAATAACGGCAGTCAGCAAACCGCCTAAAAGACCAATCAGCCCTGCAAGCCAGCCGGGCAATGTGTAATCGAGCGCCATGGCAAGCCAGCCGCCTACACATAAAAAAGAAAGTATGCCCCTCAGGGTGAAAACTCTGATACCTCCGAAACTTAAAAAACCTTCGCTGTTTATGGTATCAATATCCACACTGTCTACGCCGCCGTCCATGCCGTCGGCAGTGTCAAAACTTTCATCGCCACCAAAACCTATCAGCAATAAAACCATCTGTATTATAATAATCAGTGTCGCAGGTGTTGCAATGCAAACCATTATCATCTGAAATAACGTAAGGTCATTCCACCAAGCTAACATATTCTATTCTCCTTAACAATTATAATATTAAATACTCTATATTTATTATAATATAACACAATTTTTAAGTCAAATTATCTTGCTTAATTAATATAGTTTTATAATTTGTGTATATTACAAATCCCGGTTTTGCTCCGTGCGGTTTTTTTACATATTTTTTGTATGTGTAATCAATTTCCGCCCTGCTGCCGTTTGCGGCAATTTCTGCCGCCGCTGTTATCGCATTATCTGTGGGCTCTTTGCCTTGTGCCGATAATATTACATGCCGCCCGTGCGCCGACTTTATATGAAACCATAAATCATACGGTTTTGCCAACTTAAATGTAATATAATCGTTTTGTATATTATTTTTACCCCAATATATTGTAAAGCCGTCTGCTTCGGTTTTATTTATTACAATCTCAGCCTTTACTTTTTTTGTAGAGTTTTTTGTTTTACTTAGTATGTTTTGACTGATTATTTCTTCTTTTATTTCTTCAAGCTCTGTTAATACTTGCGCTGATTGCGTATAATCTATAAGAGAATTTAAATAACTTAAATATTCTTCTGCTATTTCTAACTGCTTATTCACCTGAATTTTAGCATTTTTCAGCTTGTTGTATTTTTTATAATACATCTGAGCGTTTTGAGAAGGGGAAAGATTTTCGTCAAGCTTTATCCGCAAGGGCTTATTATTATCATAATAGTTTTCGACTGTTACATCTGCGCTGACCTTTATTTTATATAAATTAGCGGTGATAAGCTCGCCTGATATGCGGTAATTTTCGCCGCTGTTACATTCAAGCAGCTTTTCCTTTTGGGCGGCAATCTTTTTTTCGGTCTTTTTTATATGAGCTTTTATAGCGCTTAATATAGTTCTTTTAATGTTGTCGATTTGCTTTTCGTTGCTTAAATAATTGTAATAAAAATCTAAGCAACTATTAATATCATCATAAAATGTGCATTTTTCGCCTTCGTTGTATGGATAAATATAAAAGTTTAACGGTTTTTCGTTATACCACGAAATATTGGGTTTAATATTTCCTTTGTTAATATTATATTCTAACTCTTTAGTACGATTAACAAATAAATTAAACTTTGTTGCAAGCTCGCCTGAATATATATTGCTCTCTTTTAATATATATTCAGCGGTAGGCAAAGAAAATCCCATAAAGTTTGAAAGTATAAATTGCAGGTTTTCTCCAGTGTAATTTTTGAGCCTTTGCACTGCGTCGGCGCTGTCTATGCTTATGCGGTCGTTTTGGGGGAAATTATAAGTTAAATTTATAAGTATTGGTCTTTTGCTGTCAAATGTGGTGTTTTTAAGCGCATTTATTATTTTGTTTTGAGAGTTGCATAGAATTATATTGCTCTGCCTGCCCATTATTTCCATAATGAGTTTATACTTTGCCGTATCGTAAAGCTCGTTAAGGTTTTCTATATTTATTATAATTACTCTTTCATAGGGCTTTTGCTCTATGCTTAAAATTGTACCGCCTGACAAGTGCTTTCTCATCGCCATGCAAAACGCATAGGGGGTAGAGGGGTTTTGCTTTATGTTTTGAGTAATAAAAGCAGCAGGTAAGCCGCAATTTAAAAGCAGCTTGTAATTTTTGCCGCCGTTATATACCGCAAGTATAACCTCGTCTTTTTCGGGCTGTAAAACTTTATTTATTTTGCCGCCCGTAAGCAATTGATTTAATTCTGTTACTGCCGCTTTAACGGTAAATGAATCGTAAGGCATAAAAGATATAACCTAAATTAAATATATTTATTTAGCAATGTATGCAATATACTATTATAACATATTTATATAAATAGTTTGCATTAAAAATCAAAATATGATAAAATATTTTAAGTTTGACACTTGATTAAAAAAGTATATGTTAATATATATTTTTGAATAATTATAAAGGAGCATTTTAATGAACTATACCGTAAAAAAGGACAGTAGCAGCGTAAAATTTACTATTACATTAAATTCCGAAGAATGGGAAAACGCCAATTTGCAGGCTTATAATAAAAACAAGACAAG
>JAQVSX010000165.1 GCA_028700355.1 Clostridia bacterium | reverse complement strand
GCTTTTTATTCCCTGCACTTTGGTAGGTTCTCTTGCGCTTGCGCTTATGCCTGAAATTTCAGGCGCAAAAAACAAAAATAGCAAACAAATAGCTGTAAGCATACAAAATGCTTTAATATTTGCGATTATGGTTTCGCTCGCTATTATGGGAATATACATAACGGTGGGCAAAGATATAACTATATTTTTATTTCATAGCGAAAGGGCAGGAGAGCTTTTAATATATTCCGCCGCCATTATGATACCTATGTCGCTATCGCATATGTCGTCTTCAATATTAAATTCGCTTGGCAGAGAATACAAAAGCTTAAAAAATTATATTGCAGGTGCGGCGGTAATGCTGATTTTTGTATGGTTTTTACCCGAGTTTTTAGGAATATACGCTATGATATTCGGCTTTTTTTTCAGTTATTTAATTACCGCAACGCTTAATATAATTGCTATAAAAAAAGACATAAGCAATGTAAAAATATTTTCAAAAAGCCTGCCTCTGCTGCTGCTTATCGGCTGTGCAAGTGCGCTTACCTGTTATATCGTAAATTCTTTTTCTAAAAGGTTTTTGCCCTTGATTATTTCTCTCGGTATTAGCTGCGCATTGTCGGCTGCGGTCTTTTTACTGCTAAGCGCAATGTTTAAAATTTGCTTTACAGATACAATACTCGGTAAATTTATGCCAAAATGTTTAACAAAACAAAAAAAATAATATATAATTTACTTATATGTTACAGGAGGCTTTTTTGTTTTGTTATATAAACTAAGTTTTAATCAAAAGATAGCTTTTTCGGCGGTATTGGCTGCGATATGCATTGCAATAAAAAGCATCAGCATAAATATTCCGCCATTGAAAATTTCTTTTTCTTATATACCTAATTTTCTTGCAGGCATTTATTTAGGTCCGCTTTACGGCTTGGCGGTAGGTTTAGTAGGTGATGTGCTGGGTACATTAATACAAGGCGGCACTCCCATTATTTTATTTGCAATAGCTAACAGCTTAATCGGTTTTTGTATGGGTATGGTATTTCACTATTCCTATGTAAAAAATTTATATTTTAAAATTATAGCAGGGGCATTTACTGTGCTTGTAATTGTAACTTACGGCGTAAATACGCTTGCATTTACCTTGCCTGCGCCTTTAGGTTGGCCTCTTTACGCAACCTATACAATTGCTTTAACCTCAAGGATGTTACAAGGCGTTGTGCTTGCTGTTAATACAGCTATTGTGCTGGCTTTATACCCCGTACTTGACAAAGCATATTTTAACAAGTATAAATTAAAAAGTCAAAAAACATAATTTAAAGGTAGCATTATAAAATTTAAGCTTATACCGCCTTTTTGGCGGTATATTTTTTTGCAAATTATATACAATAACATATGTTATGCTGTTAGTATTTGTAAGGACAATGATAACATTTGTAATAATGTTTGCGGTAATAAGGCTTATGGGCAAAAGGCAGATAGGCGAAATGCAGCCCTATGAATTTGTTATTACCCTACTGATAGCCGAGCTTGCAAGCATACCTATGTCAGATTTATCAATACCGCTGCTATACGGCATTGTGGCAGTGCTTGCTATATTTGTGTTTCATCAGCTGTTTACGATATTAGAAAAAAAGAGCGTGTTTTTCGGCAGAATAATCAGCAGCAAGCCGTCTATAATAATAGACTCTGAAGGAATAAACTTTAAAGAAATGCGCGGCCTTAACATTACAGTAAACGAATTGCAGGAAAACTTGCGTAACGCAGGTTACAGCAATTTTGACGAAATCGAATATGCGCTTATAGAAACAAACGGCAAATTCAGCATACTTGAAAAGCAAAAAAGCGAGAACGAAAAGCAACCCCAAAAAACGCCGCTGCCCGTATGCGTAATTGAAGAAGGTAAATTTAAGGATTGGGAACTAAATAAAATACAGTTAGAAAAAAGTTTGATAGAAAAAATATTAAAAGAAGACGGCATAAAAAACCTTAGCGATGTAGAAGTAGCTACAATAGACAATAACGGCAAATTGTATTATCAGCAAAAAAATCAAAGTTACAAGGTAATAAATTTTGATTTTGAAGGCGGTAAAAAATGGTAAAATCATCAGTAATATTATTTTCGGTATTAGCATTAATAATAGCGGGAAGCTATTTTGAAAACAGATATGTAAATTCTAAAATAGAAGAATTTAAACAGGAATTGGCAGTAGTAATCGAAAACGCTAAAAATGAGGACGATAACAGCGAAAAATTAGAAGATATACTCAAATGGTGGAAAAAGTCCAAACATATATTGCACGCATTTATTCCGCATAACGACATAAGGGATGTTGACGGTTTGATAGTTCAGTCGCTAACGCTTATGCAAAAAGGCGAATATACTTTCGCCCTTACACAGCTTGAAAAATTAAACAATCTCATTATGGGCATACCCGAAAATTTTTATTTCAACTTCGGAAACATTTTTTAAAAAAACCCGTTATATTATAAAATTGACTAATTATTATAATTGGACTATAATATTTTCAGGAAATCTCTAAGGCAGCTAATATTATTTAAGGTTTATTTTAAGAATTAGCATAAAGAGCTTTCCATAATATATTTTAAGGTTTGCTAATGATAAATATAGTCAATCTGGGTTTGATAAATTATAACGATGCGCTCGATATTCAGTTTGCCCTTCAAAAAAAACGCATAGAAAATAAAATTCAAGATACATTGCTTTTATTAGAGCATAATCATGTTTTAACTATGGGGACGCGCGGAAAAACCCAAAATATTTATCTTTCTCCGCAACAGCTTAAGGATATGGGCGTTGATACGGTTTATGTAAACAGGGGCGGCGATGTTACTTATCATGGGCCGGGGCAGATTGTAGGCTATCCA
>JAQVSX010000164.1 GCA_028700355.1 Clostridia bacterium | reverse complement strand
TTATACTATAACAGTATAAATTATGCGAAGTGATATTGTATTATTCTATTAATGCCGATAACGCAACCTTTTGCTATTCCTTATCAGAAGTATAAAAACTTCTGAAAAGAAATAGCAGGGCGATAAGGCGCGCCGCCCGCAAGGAGCGGGCATAATATGGCTGAAAAACTATTTTTATGTACTCTTCTAACTAAATAAACCGCAAAGCCAGTCAAACCAATTTGTTACAGGTCTGTCTTCCACCGCCTGAGAAGGCTGTGGTATATTCATAGATACAGATACCTTTTCAACAGGCTGCATGCCAAAACTTTCTGCCTCAGCCGTAATGTTAGATGTTTGCAACAAACTGTCGTTTTGCTCATTTAATTCGTCAATTGTACCGTTAAGCTGCACAATTTCATTTTCTATCTGTGTATTTTGAGCAGACTGCCTTTCTATCGCTACCGCATTGAGTACGATAATCAGTATAAGCGAAAGCACAACCACAGCATAAAGAGAAAACAACAGCTTGCCCTTTGAATTTACTTTAAAGGAAATTTCCTTTTCGTCGTCAAAAGGTTTTCTTGGAATTTCTCTCTGCCTGAGCATTTTAAGCGTTGCCCCTGTGGGTAAAATATCGGGATTGCCCATCTGTATATCTTTTTTAAGCTCTTCGTTATCGGTATATATACGTGTCAATTCGTCATTTTGCATTGCAGGGGTAAACCTGAAATTGCTCTGCCCTTCCTGTGTATTATAATATTCTGCGCGTGAAGGCATTTTTATTTTAAAGCCTTCTGTTCTTTCTTTTTCAAGTGTAGTCATAATTCCTCCTACAACCGGTTGCCCTTATGCTTGTCCTTTTATATTTTTTGGCAAACTCTGAGTTTTGCACTTTGACTTCTTTTATTGTTTTCTATTTCCTCTTGCTGCGCCGTTATCGGCTTTTTGGTTATTTTAATAACCTTGGGCTTATTGCCGCATATACAAATCGGTGTTTTCGGCGGGCATATGCACCCCTGCGCTAAACTGTTTATTTTTGTTTTTACTATGCGGTCTTCCAAAGAATGAAATGTAATTACCGCAAGTCTGCCGCCGCTTTTTAAAGCCTCTATTATATCTTCTATGGCGTTTAAGTTGTCAAGCTCTCCGTTTACTTCTATCCTTACTGCCTGAAATGTCCGCTTTGACGGGTTGCCGCCCTTTCGCCTTGCCGCTGACGGTATACTTGAGTATATTATTTCAGAAAGCTTGCCGCAAGTTGTTATTCTCTTTATTTGACGACTTTTAATAATATTTCTTGCTATATTTTTTGCAAAGCGCTCTTCCCCGTAATCCCTTATTATTCTGTAAAGCTGCTCTTCGTCGTATTCGTTTATCACCGTTTCTGCCGTAAGAGTCTGATTCCTGTCCATCCGCATATCGAGTGCAAAGTCCTCTGCCCTGTAAGAAAAGCCCCTTTCAAAATTATCTATCTGCCAGCTCGATATACCAAGGTCTAACAATGCTCCGTCTATTTTATCTATATCAAGACTTTTTAAAATTTCTTTTATGTTGGTAAAATTATCGTTTATTACTTCTGCCCTGCCGCTGTACTGCTTTAATGTCTCTTTGCAGTAATTTACGGCTTCTATATCTCTGTCTACCGCAATTACTCTTGCTGTCGGGCTTTGTATTAGTATTCTCTTGCTGTGTCCGCCGCCGCCTGCCGTTCCGTCAAAATAAATTCCGTTTTCCTTAATATCAAGATGTTTTATAACCTCATCCGCCATAACGGGCAGGTGTGAAAATTCCATAAATATATTTTCTCCAAAAATCTTATCTTGATACCAAATGCGCTATACGCCGAATTTAGATAAATTGGAAAGCATACTGTCAAAATCGTCGCAGGTGTTATATTCTTTCCATCTTTCGCTGTCCCATATCTCTACACGTGAGCCTGCGCCTATAATTGCGGCATCGGCGCTTAAATTTGCAAACTCTCTTAATTTAGGCGGTATTAAAAACCTGCCCTGATTGTCTTCCTCTACCATAAAGCCTGCGGAAAAAAGCATTCTTAAAGGCTTTTGCGCCTCTATGTCTGAAAGGGGTATGTTTCCAAGTTTTTCTTCAAGCTTTTCTACGGTGTTTGACGAAAAAACAAAAAGACATCCGTTGCCGCCCTTGGTAATAAGATATTTATTGCCAAGCTCCTCTTTAAGTTTGGGCGGCATTCTCAATCTTCCCTTAGAATCTATTTTGTTGTAATATTCGCCGTAAAACATATTATCCCCTTTATGGTTACTATTATATCACCACTTTTAACCATTTGCAACCACTTTTTAACATTTTTTTAAAAAATTTTAAAATTTTTTACCACATCGGTCATATTGCGGTGTTTCAGGCAAAAATTCAAGGGCTTAAAAGGCAAAAAAAATAACGCCATAAGGCGTTAAATTTAAGTAATAAAAGTTAAATATACTCTTAATATATTTTAACAGGTATATTAGAGAGCATATCGCAGGAAGTAAGATAATATTTAATGCCGCACTTTTCTATATATTTATCTGCTCTGCTGACGCTTCCGTGAATATGCCCATACACAACGCTGTCAATATTATACTTTTGGAATAGCTGTGTAAAGAGAGACTGCTCACGCCTGCTGTTGAAGGGCGGAAAATGCATTAAAGAAATTGCGGTGTCGCCCTCATTTCTTATTTTTGACATATTTTTAAGAGACATTTCCAGCCTTAAAGCTTCTCTGTTATATATTTTTTGGTCCTGTTCGCTTAAATTATCGCCTTCGGGGCAGGTCCAGCCCCTTGTGCCGCAAATAACATAATCGCCAATTTTTATGCTGTCATTTTGAAGGGCGTAAACATTTTGCGGCAATGCTTCCCTCAGCCTT
>JAQVSX010000163.1 GCA_028700355.1 Clostridia bacterium | reverse complement strand
AATAAAAATATACTATTCAGGAGTAAGCGGAAGAGGCGTGGGGAAAATATTAAAAATGCACCACGCAAATGTTTACAACTGGATAAAAAAAAGCGGAAAGAGTGTGGATAAGTCAGACGACTGATTTCAGTGCATTTGAGCTTGATGAGCTGTATTGGTTCACAAACCATAAATATCCGCTTGCTGAGCGTGAAAATATATACACAATCACAATGACAAGTCGAATTCCACGGCAAATAGTGGGATTTGATGTGGATTACGACAAAGAAGCAGAAAGAATACAAAGGATAATAGATAGCGTAGACAGTGCTGAAAATTATTTTACGGACGGCAATCCTACATATCTTGATGTAATTTTTTCAGGAAGATATAACCGTAATACAGAGAACAAAAACGATACACATTTAACGGAAAGTATAAATGCTGATTTGCGTCATTACATAAGTGGATTTGCCCGAAAAAGCCGCACATTTTTTAGGAAGCAAGAAACGGTACACGCTGTCTTATCAGTGTTTATAGATGCTTACAATAAATATGGCGAAGCAAAATTAAAGCATCAAGTTCCTGTACTACATAGAACGAATGAACCAAGTGATCATTTACATAAATATCGGGATGTTCCTTTTAGTATATTGGACTTTTTATAAAAGACGGTAAAATGAACACTCCTGAAATTCTTATATAAATTCCCCTCAAGTACTTTGCAGCAGTTTTATGCTGAAAAATTTTAATAATATTTATATATCAGGGCAGCTTTGCGGCGTAGAGGGTTATGTGGAATCAGCTGCATCAGGGCTTATGGCGGCAATAAATGTTTATATGCGGATATCGGGCAGGCAACAAATTGATTTTACAACGCAGACTGTAATGGGTGCGCTTGCAAATTATATTACGGCGGAAAACAAAAATTTTCAGCCTATGAATGCAAATTTCGGCATATTAAAACCTTTGGATGTAAAAATTAAAGACAAGCTGCAGCGTAACGCTTTATTTGCGCAAAGGTCTTTAAATAAAATAAAAGAATTGCGCTGCGACATATAAATCTTATAACATAAACAATTTTAACTTAACATACTATAAAATATTGAGTATAATATATCATAATAAATGATTAGCAGGAGAAAAAATGTCAGAAAATTATTTTTTAAGGGGTACGACGATTTGCGCCGTTAAAAAAGACGGCAAAACCGCAATGGCAGGGGACGGTCAGGTTACCCTTTCTCAAAGCGTTATATTTAAAAACAATGCGGTAAAGGTGCGCAGAATATATAACGGCAGCGTAATTACCGGCTTTGCGGGTGCGGTTGCAGATGCCTTTACCCTTACCGAAAGGTTTGAAGAAATGCTGCAAAAGTATTCGGGCAACCTTATGCGTTCGGCGGTAGAGCTTACACAGCTTTGGCGTACGGATAAAATGCTTAGAAGGTTAGAAGCGATGATGATTGCTGCAGACAGCACCACGCTGCTGATAATTTCGGGGCAGGGCGATGTTATAGAGCCCGAAGAAGGCGTATGCGCTATCGGCAGCGGTGGAAATTATGCGCTTGCGGCGGCACGTGCACTTGTAAAGGAAACCAATCTTTCGGCAAAGGAAATTGCGTATAAATCGCTTAAAATAGCAAGCGAAATTTGCGTTTTCACAAACGAAAACATAACGGTAGAGGAGGTTTAAAAGTATGAATTTAACTCCCAAACAGACGGTAGAGCAGCTAAACAGGTATATTATTGGGCAGGACGAAGCGAAAAAAGCCGTTGCTGTCGCTCTCAGAAACAGATATAGAAGGAGTAAATTATCTGATGAATTAAGGGAAGAAATTACCCCTAAAAATATTATTATGAAAGGCCCTACTGGCGTAGGTAAAACGGAAATCGCACGCAGGCTTGCTAAACTTGTAAAAGCACCCTTTATAAAGGTAGAGGCTACAAAATATACCGAAGTCGGCTATGTGGGCAGAGATGTAGAATCTATGATAAGGGATTTGGCAGAAGTATCGGTACGCCTTGTAAGGGAAGAGAAAATGAAGGATGTAGAGGACAAGGCGCAAGGCATAGTGGAAAAGCGCATATGCGATTTACTTTTTAGCTCTTACAAGGCAAAGCGTACAGATACCGCCGATACGGTTATCAGAGCCGAAATAGTAACGGATTTAAAGAGCGGCAAAATAGATAATATGATAATAGAGCTTGAAATAGAAGATATTCCTAAACCTATTGAGGTTATGCCGGGGACGGGTGCGGAAATCGATTTGAGCGGTATGTTGGGCGGACTATTTCCCAAAAAGAAAAAAAGAAAGAAAATGACCGTAAAGCAGGCAAAAGAGGCGCTTATCGCAGAGGAATCGGGCAAACTTATTGACAGCGATTCTGTAAACAGTGAGGCAATAAGGCGTGCCGAGCAGGAAGGCATTATTTTTATTGACGAAATCGACAAGATAGCGGGCAGGGGCAGCACAAACAGCCCCGATGTTTCAAGGGAAGGCGTGCAAAGGGATATACTGCCTATAATAGAAGGCAGCACTGTAAATACTAAATATGGCAACATCCGCACAGATTTTATACTGTTTATTGCTGCGGGCGCTTTTCACGTTTCCAAAGTGGAAGATTTAATACCTGAATTGCAGGGGCGTTTTCCTATAATAGTAGAGCTATTGCCGCTTAGCAAGCAGGATTTTTACAATATACTGTCCATTCCTGAAAATGCGATAACAAAACAGTATGCGACACTGCTCAATGTAGACAATATAGAGCTTAATTTTACCGACGATGCGCTTTGGCAGATAGCCGAAATTGCCGTTGAAGAAAATGCGTCCAGCGAAAATATAGGGGCAAGGCGGCTGCATACCGTTATGGAACTTCTTATTGAAGATATT
>JAQVSX010000162.1 GCA_028700355.1 Clostridia bacterium | reverse complement strand
AGGGTAACCGCCTATATAGACGAGCTTGCAAACTTTTTTGCAAACACGCTGCTAAACTTTTTGATTAACATTATCAAAATAGTTGTCGTATTAATATTTTTGTTTATTTTAAATTATATTCTCGCATTGGTGGTTGTCTGCGCCATTGTGCCTATGGGTATTTTTATTTTTATAATAAGGGCAGTACTGAAAAAACAGTTTCAAAAGGCAAAAAATAAGGACAGCAACCGTGCCGCCTTTGTACATGAAAATATTTTGGGTGTTACCATTACCAAGAGTTTTAACAGGGATTCTAAAAATCAGGATATTTACAGGGACCTTTATAGGCAGAGTATGCTGCAATGGCAAAAACTTGTTGCCGTAAACGAGTTGTTTGTTCCCGGTGTTGAGGGGCTTTGGAATATCGGCAACCTTATGATTTACATTGTCGCTTTGCTGCTTATAGGCAGTGGACAGTCTATTCAGGCGGGCATTGTTATCGCTTTTATCAATTATCTCGGTTTGTTTACTTTGCCGCTCAATCAGCTTGCCTTTATTTTTCAGCAGTTTTCTGCGGTTTCTGCCAACCTTGAAAGAATTTTTGATACAATGGACACAGAGCCGCTGGTTAAGGACAGCGAAAACGCCGTAGCTTTGCCGCCCATAAAAGGCGATGTGGAATTTGAAAACGTCAGCTTCTCTTATGACAATAATATGTTTATACTCAAAGATTTTAACTTGAAGGTGCCTAAGGGCAAAACGATTGCGCTTGTAGGCCCTACAGGTGCGGGTAAAAGTACGGTGGTAAACCTTATACCCAGATTTTATGACGCAAGCTTAGGCAGGGTGCTTATTGACGGCTATGACGTAAAAAATGTAACCTTATATTCTTTGCGCTCTCAGATGGGAATTATGATGCAGGACACATTTATTTTTAAGGGCAAAATTATTGACAACATAAGGTACGCAAGGGAAGATGCGACTGACGAGCAGTGCATAGAGGCGGCAAAGGAAATATTCGCCGACGAGTTTATCAACAAGCTGCCAAACGGCTATTATACAGATATTCCAGAAAGGGGCGAGGGCTTGTCTGCGGGGGAAAAGCAGTTGCTATCATTCGCAAGGGTAATGCTTTGCAACCCTAAAATTTTAATTCTTGATGAGGCGACAAGCAGCATAGACACACAAACGGAGCAAAGCATTCAAAAGGCTTTAAAGGTTTTGCTTGAAGGCAGGACAAGCTTTGTTATAGCGCACAGGCTTTCTACCATAAGGAGCGCCGACTGCATACTGTACATAGCCGATAAGGGCATTGCCGAAGCAGGCACGCACAGACAGCTTATGGCAAAAAAAGGTTTGTATTACAATTTGTATAAAAACAATTGATGTAACTTTAAATACTTAATGCGGCTATGTTAAAGGTAAATGCTCTGTTTTTTCTTTATAAAATAAATTAATGCAGAAATTTGCAAACTTTTTGAATTTTTGTGTAAGGCAAACATTTTTTAGAATAAGCGCCAAAAAGTAGCTTAGTATTATTGAGGCTATTACATCGGTAATATAATGCGCACCTATTATAACCCTGCTAATGCTTACAAGCAGGCAGTAAAGCATAGGCACTATATAAAGTAACGGGCTTAATTTTTTTAGCTTTTTAAATATTTCGGGCAGCATTATTATAGCAAACAAATTGCCCGCCGCCGCCGTAGAGCCTGAAACAAAAGACATAAATGTTTCGTTTTTATAATAAGAGCCTACTACCAAATGCTGCCTGCCGCTAGTCGTAAATTGCGGCAGCCACCACGGCGTAAAGCCCGCAAATGTATTTTGGTCAATGTTCATAAAGCGCAGCCTTTGCCATAAAAGCTTTATTACGCCCGCAAAAAACCTTACTATCAGTATAAGCGCAATTGTGTATATTGCGAATATAAGCATTTTTTTTACAAAATCCGCTTTTAACAGCTTAGACAGCAATATTATTGCCGCCGCTGATACAGACGCAAACAATACGGGAGTAAAGTATTTAAAAAGCACCGTAACAAGCCCGTAATATGTCTGTATCTTTATCCAAAATAATATACAGCCGATTAATATCCCTACGACCGAAAGGGCTTTTAATATTAAAACCTTGCTTTTTTCTAAGGGGAAATATGCGTACAGTATTGCAAAGCTGAAAATCAATCCTATACTGATAGGAAAGTCGGCTATGCCGCTGAAAAACCAACCGAAATTTTTTATCCGAAACAGTGCCTTGCTTATTTCTAAATCGTAAAAACCGCATACTATCAGCGCAGCCGTTAATAAAGATAACAATACAATATTAAACCAAAAAAATTTTTTGTTTTGCTTTTCCATAATGCCCCTGTTGTTTATGTATTTATGTTATTTAACGGTATATGCTCTGTTTTATCTTTATAAAATAAATTAATGCAGAAATTTGCAAACTTTTTAAATTTTTGACTAAGGCAAATTCTTTTTAAAATTACAGTTAAAGAATAAACTAATATAATTGAAAATATTACATCGGTAATATAATGCTGACCTGCAATTATTTTGCTTGCTCCTACAAGAGAGCAATATAATATGGGTATAATATAAAATAAAGGTCTGTATTTTTTAAGCTTTTTAAATATTTCAGGCAGCATTATTATAGCAAACAAATTACCCGCAGCCGCCGTTGTGCCCGAATTAAACGACATAAATGTTTTACTGTTTAGTTCGCCGAATACTAAATGCTCCCTGCCGCTTGAAGTAAAATGGGGTATCCACCACGGCGTGTAGCCGCTGTATGTAGTATGCTCTATATTAATAAAGCGCAGCCTTTGCCAAATAAGTTTTATCGTTGCAGAAAAAAACCTTTCGGCAATTATTAACACAACTATGAATATTGCAAATATAAGCATT
>JAQVSX010000161.1 GCA_028700355.1 Clostridia bacterium | reverse complement strand
TATTTTCAAGCGATTTTTTAATAACGGCAAATATGTCGGTAAACAATATTTTACCGTTAAAAAATAAATCAACGGCAATCTCGTTTGCAAAGTTTAGTATAGCAGGGTATGCGCCGCCCGCATTTAAAGCCTGATAGGCAAGTTTTAATACGGGGTATTTTCTACTGTCTATTTGTTTAAATTCAAGTTTGCCTATATCAATTAAATTAAGCGGCTTTAACTTTGTCTTAAACCTTTGGGGATATGTAAATGCATATTGTATGGGCAGTTCCATATTGGGATAGCTAAGCTGCGCAAGTTGAGAATTGTCGTCAAACTCAACCAAAGAATGAATAATGCTTTGAGGGTGCAAAACGCAATCTATGTTTTGGGCTTTAACGCCGAACAGATAACTCGCCTCTATTATTTCCAGCCCCTTATTCATCATAGTTGCGCTGTCTATTGTTATTTTTCTGCCCATACTCCAATTAGGATGATTAAGCGCTATTTGAGGGGTTACGCCGCTTAACTGATTTACTTCTAAATCCCTTACCGCACCGCCGCTCGCCGTCAGTATTATGCGCTTTAAGTATTTGCCTTGCTGCCCGCATAAGCATTGGAAAATTGCGCTATGCTCGCTGTCAACGGGCAATATTTCTGCGCCGCACTTTTTGGCAAGTTCCATAATATAACTGCCGGCGCAAACAATAACCTCTTTATTTGCAAGTGCAATGCGTTTTTTTGCCTTGATTGCAGCAACAATCGCATCAAAAGCGGCAAAGCCCGATACCGCAATCAACACTATATCAGCATTTTTATACTTAGCCGCCTCAGCTAAATATTTTTTACCGTATTCTATTTGTGTATGCGGAAAACTCTCTTCGATTCTTTTAGCATTTTCGTCCGTTACGACGCAATACTCGGGAGAAAATTCCCTTATCTGCTCGGCTAAAAGCTTAGTATTGCTGTGCGCAGATAAAGACACTATATTAAATTTATCTCTACTATGTCTTACTATGTTTAAAGCCTGCCGCCCTACAGAGCCGGTACAGCCAAGCACTGCTATATTTTTCAATAAATTAAATCCTCATTATTATATCATTACAATTATATAAGAAAAAAAGGCATATATAAATACTGCGTTAAACATTATGCCGTCTACCCTGTCAAGCACGCCGCCGTGCCCCGGCAGCAGATTGCCAAAGTCTTTAATGCCAAGCTTTCTCTTTAATGCGCTTTCTGCAAGGTCGCCTGCTTCGGTAAAAAACGCCCCCAATGCGCCTACAACCGCCATTACCGCAATATGCGGTAATGTTATAAATTCAAGTAAATTTGAAAAAACCAAATGTATTATTATGCCGGCGGCAACGCCGCCTATTATGCCGCCTATCGCTCCGCTTACAGTCTTTTTAGGGCTGACCTGAGGGCAAAGCTTTTTACCCTTAACTATGCTGCCGACGGCAAAGGCAAATGTATCTGCCATAGGCCCTATCGCAAACACCGCAACAAGCAAAAACAGTGCGTTTTCGCTGTATATCATCGGGTATATAAGCGATAAAAACAAAACGGGATATATCAGTATAAAGGAAAAAGCTTGCAGCGATGTTACGGTAATGTTTTGCCTGAATGTAAACAGTATAAAAGCCGCAAGCATGGCAAAGCATAACAGCGCAAAAATTCCGCTTAAAGAATTACCTGACAGTATATATGCGGGCAAAAGACAAATGCAAATTACCGCACTTAAAATATTATAGCAAAGCGGAAAGCCGCTGATAGCCTTGTTTAATTCGTAAACGCAAAGCGCCGCAATCAGCGTAATTAGCAGTGCAAAATACAACGGACTGTATTCCAACAAAAACAAATTTAGTATTACCAAGCCTACAAGCGCTAAGCCTGTAATTATTCTTATCAATAATCCATTTTTCATACAGAGCCGAATCTCCTTATTCTGTCGCTATATGAATTTATCGCTTTAATAAGTTCCTTTTTATCAAAATCGGGCCAATATAAGTCAGTAAAGTAAAGCTCTGAATAAGCCGCCTGATACAGTAAAAAATTGCTTATCCTAAGCTCTCCGCTGGTTCGTATTATCATATCAGGGTCGGGTATATCCTTTGTATAAAGATATTTTTTAAAGTTTTCGTCGGTGATGTCCTCTCCACTTTCCTTTATCAGCTTAACGGCACGCAAAATCTCGTCCCTTGCGCCGTAATTAAAGGCTATACTTACGGTAAGCAAATCGCATGTTTTTGTTTCTGTTACTATTTCCTGTATCGCCTTTTGCAAGTCTAAGGGAAACCTGCCGATATCGCCAAGAACGTTTATCCTTATATTTCTTTGCTTATAGCTTGTTTTATTATCCTTTAAAAATTCCCTGAAAATATCAAAAAGTGCATTTATTTCCTCAGGCGACCTTTTCCAATTTTCTGTGGAAAAGGCATAAAATGTAATGTATTTAAGCTTTAATTCGTATGCGCTTTCTATAATTTTTTTCACGACAATAACGCCGGCACGGTGTCCGGCTTTGCGGGGCAATAACCTTTTTTGCGCCCATCTGCCGTTACCGTCCATTATAAAGGCTAAATGCGCAGGCATATTTTGCTGTCTTGTTTCAGTTTTTTTCATATTTATTTGCTTTGCACATAAAATCGCATACATAGAGCGTTAACATTTCGCCGCTTTCGCTGACCTTGACAACAGCCTGCCTGTCAGGACTGCTAAGCTTAAATGTATCTACATAATTAATTTTATATTTTATACCCCTGCCGATGAGTATTTTTTCTGCCTCTTCTGCTGAAAGAGCTATCAAATCATTATTATTCATTGTTATAGATTATACTGTCATTACATCTTTTTCTTTTTCTTTAAGTAAATTGTCAATGCTTTCTATGGATTTAGTAATAATTTTTTCTACTTCCTT
>JAQVSX010000160.1 GCA_028700355.1 Clostridia bacterium | reverse complement strand
AAATACAAACTATATGTTGCTATAATTTGATTACAAACAAATTTTGATATATAATTGTTTATATGAAAACAGTACTAATTACAGGCGCTTCAAGGGGGATAGGCAGGGAAACGGCGCTGCTCTTTGCACGCAGCGGCTACGGCGTTGCGATAAATTATAACAGTAGCGTTGACTCTGCAAAAGAACTTTTGCGGCAAATTAAAGATATCGGCGGCAACGCCGTTTTGATAAAGGCTGATGTTTCTGACAGCGCTCAAGTAGAAAATATGTTTAATAGCGCACATCAATATTTTGGCAAAGGCATAGACGTTTTGATAAACAATGCCGCCATAGCTCTTTATGGTTTGTTTACTGATATTGCAGAAATAGAGTATAAAAGGCTTTTTGACATTAACCTTTTCGGTATGTTTAACTGCGCAAAACAGGCGCTTTCATTTATGATTTCTAACAAAAGCGGCAGCATAATAAATATTTCTTCTATATGGGGGATTACAGGCGCATCCTGCGAGGTGCATTATTCGGCAAGCAAGGCGGCTGTAATAGGCTTTACAAAGGCGCTTGCAAAGGAAGTTGCCCCAAGCGGCATAACCGTAAACTGTATAGCTCCGGGAGTAATAGCAACCGATATGACAGCGCATTTAAGCGGTGAGGAAAAACAAGAATTGTTGCGGCAGATACCCCTCGGCAGATTTGGCGGTGCAAATGATATAAGCTCTCTTGCATTGTTTTTGGCAGGCGATAATGCAAAATATATTACGGGGCAGGTAATAAGCCCTAACGGCGGAATGGTTATATAGCCGTATATGATATATATATAGTATTTATATGGAACGCTTGCATTTCTAATTTCAACCAATTATAAATTTTTTTAAAAAATTTAATATAATTATGACATTATTACCTTTTTTGTGGTATAATATTATTAGGGTATCTCTAAATAGCCCCTGAATATAATTTTACTAAAAAATAATTGTCGTTTATTCGTAAATTTCGGCATCTTTTTGGCTTAAAACCGCCTTATTTCCTCGCTAATAGCGCTGCTATCAGCTTCGTCTAACGGCAATTTTCTGCTCAAAAATCTATCCGAAATTTATCGAAGGGGCTATTTAGAGCTTCCCTATTATATATTATTTTGGAGGGTAAAATAATGAAGTACATAAAAAAATTTGCAGCTTTTTTATTAGTTGCGATATTAATTACGGCAGTGGCGGCATGCGATTTTGAAAGCAATGACGGTGGCGGCGGCGGCACTGCACAAATTAACGGAGCGGTAAATTTACAAGTGCCTTATAAATGCGCCGATTATGACTTTCTTGCGGGTGTAAGCGCCGCAGACTCTACTATAACGGTTGATAAATCGGCGGTCGACTTCAACAAATTAGGCACATATGAAATAACTTACGGCATTAGCGGCACATCAATTACCAAAAAGGTAAATGTTGAGGTTGTTTTAGGCACACAAAAATCAATAGCGGAAAACGATATAGCTTTGCTTGAACAATTGCGCGGGGAGGAGATTTCTGATGTTGAAAAAGGGCTTATATATACGGTTGCGGCACTTAGGGCAGAAAATTATAATGTTGTATTAAATAGTGATGTATATTATAACAACGGCATAGAAAATTTTGAAGAAATGATACAGGATACATTTCTTAAAGATTTAAGCGATATGGAAATTGCGCTTGTAAAGCTTTACTTAGTAATGTGGTTTGATGCTTTTAATGACAACACTAATACCGAAATAACCGACGGTGATAAAAGAAGAATGTATTACAGCTTTATGCTTGGCAGAAGCTTTACAGAGGATGAAGAAAAAATAACAGACGATATAGCTGATATTGCCGAGCGATTTGAAGCAGAAGAAGAATACTTTAATTTTATTGAAGCTGAAAGTGAATTAGTAGCAGCTACATTACAATTAACAGATGACGAAATTGCCGCTAATGATTTGTTTAAAGCTATAAAATATGAAATAATCGGCAAAGAGTTTATGCTTGATTTAACCTCCGATATAGGTATAGAACTTAATAATGAACAAATTAACGCATTCTTTTTAATGATGGATGTATTATACACTATCGAATTTCCGTTGCCTCCTATACAAAATGCTCAAGAAACATTGGAAAAAACATTTACCGACGAACAGATTGTCGCATATAATATAGTTTTAGAGCTTCAGGGCTTATATTTCCTTAATGAGTACAGCGAATTTATTGAGTCTGAGCCCGTATGGGGCAGGGAAATTACAGATGCCGATAAACCTCATTTAATTAATTGTATTTTAATCATAGAGCTTGAATACAAAAACGAATCGGATGAATTTGTGGACATATATGATGATTTTTTTGACTTAACAGTATCTGAAATAGAAACAGAAATAGAAAGGGAGCTTTCGGAATTGGAAATTGAAAGTATATTTTATGTAAAAACGCAAAATATGATAGCTATGCTTAAAGCAACGCTTAACAGAGAACTTGAAGATGAGGAAATTGAAGCTGTTCCTGTAATAGTAAGGCTTTGGGAAGAATATGACAGCAATAAAGAGGAAACAGAACTTGATATGTCCGAAACCCAGACAAATGAAGAAATAGAAGAGGTATTAAAAAGAGATTTAAATGCTGACGAAATAGCCGCACTTGTATATTTCCGCAGCATAATTGCCGAAATGAATCCGACGGTTTAAGTAAAACAACTAATAATTATCAAAAGGGCGTTAAACACTGATTTAACGCTCTTTTTTTTATCGCAAAGCGGCAAAACCGAAGGTTTTGATAGGCAGCAAAAATTTTACCTAAAATAAAAAAAAGTTAAATTAAAACCATTGACAAAGGGAAATTTAAGTGTTATTATATATAAGCTGTTTTGAAGAAAGCGGCATGCACATTGAAAATTAAACAGGAAAGAGAAT
>JAQVSX010000159.1 GCA_028700355.1 Clostridia bacterium | reverse complement strand
TTTATAAATAATTTGTCAAAAACACTTACCACGCTTATTTTTTATTGCGCTCCGCACGACATAGAAAAAGACATTTCAAGCCTTTATAAAGCTCTTGGAGACAGAAAATTTGCCGCAGTTAAGGAAATTACAAAAATACATGAAAGGGTTATATTCGGAAATTTATCCGAAGGCATAAAAGAAGAAATCAGGGGAGAATATGTATTGATAGTGGAAGGTGCAGCCCCTGAGCAAAATCCGCTTAACAGCCAGAGTATAGAACTGCATATTCAGCATTATACCGAAAGCGGTATGCAGCTTATGGATGCCGTAAAGCAGACGGCAAAAGACAGAAATATACCAAAAAATCAGGTATATAAATATACAGTTAAAGACAAATAAAGCAAAAACAAATTACATTATTCTTAGAAGTATACACGCAAGTATTGCGGCAAACAGGTTTGCCAAAAGCGCTACGGGTATCGCATATTTAAATTTTTTTACATTTGTACCCGCAAAGTATAGCGCCGATATATAAAAAACCGTATCGCTTGCGCCGGTAATTACAGAGGCGCACCTTGCCGCATAAGAGTCTGTTCCGTATGCCTCGTAAATTTCTGTGAGCAGTGCAAGGCTTGCGTTTCCGCTGAAAGGCCGTATAAGTATAAGCTCGCATAACTCAGGCGGTATTCCGATAAGACGAAATAACGGCTCTAATAAATTTGAAAGGGCGGAAGATAATCCGCTTACCTTAAATAGCTGTACACAAATAAATATAGCCGCTATGTAAGGAAAAATATCAAAGCAGAGTTTAAGGGCGGCTTTTGCTCCCTCCGCAAAACTTGTATATGCGGGGATTTTTTTTATAAAGGCATATATCAGCACTAAAAGTATAAGTATGGGCAGAAAATAACTGTCAAAACTCATTTTTTTACCTTTTGAAACAGCTTTACTATTATTACCGCAAAAATAGTCGAGGCAAATGTAGCTATTATGGTAGGCAACAATATGTTTGACGGTGCGATACTGCCGAAAGTTTGCCGCAGAGATATAATTGTAGTCGGTATTAGCTGCATTCCCGTTGCATTTAAAACAAGCAGCATTATCATATTGTCTGTTGCAATTTCGCTGCCGTAGTCCATACTCTTTACAGCGGCAATGCCCGCAGGGGTAGAGGCAGTCCCAACGCCAATTATGTTTGCCGCCATATTAATGCTGATAAATTTAGCCGTCTTGTCTTCTACCTTGCCGAACAGCAGTTTTATTACAGGATGCAGCAGCCCTGCGAGCTTTTCGGTAATGCCTGCCTTTTCGGCAATTTGAAGCACACCCATCCAGACTGTATAGAGTGCGGCAAGTTTAAGCATAAGCGTAACGGTATTGTATGCCGCTTCGTTCATATATTTAATAACATTGTTCGGTTCTATGTATATAAGCACAGCTATACTTGCAATTGAGATAATTGTCCAAATTTTATTCATATTAAAACAATATGAACGCAGTGGGCAAATTATTTTACTTTTTTACAAAATATCTTTATAATATTTGTTATCAACAAATTTAGCGGAGATAATAATGAAAAAAACCTTTTATGTAACTACTCCGATATATTACCCCAGCGGTAAATGGCATTTAGGAAGCGCCTATACTACGGTGCTTGCAGATTCTGTCGCGCGGTTTATGCGCCTAAGCGGCTATGATGTTTTCTTTTTAACGGGAACGGACGAGCATGGCATGAAAATTCAAAAAGCGGCGGAGCAGTGCGGCTTGCCTCCCAAAAAATATGTAGACGGCATTGTAGATAATTTAAAAGAGCTGTGGCGGCAAATGAATATAGATTATAGTAAATTTATACGCACCACAGACAGCGAGCATATTGCGGCGGTAGAAAAGATTTTTACCAAGCTTTACGAAAAAGGCGATATATATAAATCTGAGTACGAAGGCTGGTACTGTGTGCCGTGTGAATCATTTTGGACGGATTCTCAGGCGGCAGACGGCTGCTGCCCCGATTGCGGCAGAAAGGTTACACGCTCTAAGGAGGAAAGCTATTTTTTCCGTCTTTCTAAATATTCAGACAGACTTTTAAAACTGTACAGCGATAACCCCGATTTTCTTCTGCCCACCAGCAGAGTAAACGAAATGATAAATAACTTTATAAAGCCGGGGCTCAATGACCTTGCTGTATCGAGAACGTCTTTTTCGTGGGGAATACCCGTTCCCTTTGACAAAAAACATGTTATTTATGTGTGGATAGACGCTTTATCAAATTATATAACGGCTTTGGGTTACGGCGCAGACCAAACTCTTTATAATAAATATTGGCCCGCCGATATTCACCTTATGGCTAAGGAAATTGTGCGTTTTCACTCAATTATATGGCCCGCAATATTAATGGCGCTCGATATTCCGCTGCCCAAAAAAGTTTACGGGCACGGGTGGCTTATGATGGGCGGCGATAAGCTTAGTAAATCTAAAAGCGGCAATGCCTTAAAAGATGTAATAGACCCATTTGTTCTGATAAAAAGGTACGGGGCGGACGCTTTAAGGTATGTGCTTATTAAAGACGGTCCGTATGCGGGGGATACGCCTTATACAAACGATACATTGATTTCGGCAATAAACAGCGACCTTGCTAATGACCTTGGCAACCTTTTAAGCCGCTCTACCGCTATGATTACGCAGTACTTTGACGGAAAAGTTCCGCAGCCGCAAGGCTATAACCAATTAGATGAAGAATTGATAACTATGGCGCAGTCCCTGTACGAAAAATTATTAGATTACGCTAAGTGCGGCGATATGCCCTCTGTGGCGACGCAGGTTTTTGCGCTAATTAGGCGGGCTAATAAATATATAGACCAAACAACTCCTTGGATTTTATCAAAAACCGAGGAGGGCAGAGCAAGGCTTAAAACCGTGCTTTATGTTTTGGCAGAAACTT
>JAQVSX010000158.1 GCA_028700355.1 Clostridia bacterium | reverse complement strand
CGGTATGGATGCACAAAAAATAAATGGGCGGGAGTGGTGCTTTACATAGCTTATCACCTTTTTATCAGCCGCCATATAGCCGCCCAAACTTGCCAAAGACTTAGAAAAAGTGCCCATAATAATATCTACATCATCTTCCAAACCAAAATATTCCGCTGTGCCTCTGCCGTTTTTGCCTAAAACGCCTAAACCGTGCGCATCGTCAACCATAACCCTTGCGCCGTATTTTTTAGCAAGCTTTACAATCTGCGGCAGTTCGCATATATCTCCGCCCATACTGAAAACGCCGTCGGTTACTATAAGCTTTCCCTTATCCTGTGGCGCTTTTTTCAGCAGATTTTCAAGGTCTTCCATATCGTTATGGCGGTAGCGCAGCATCTGTGCATAACTCAGCCTGCATCCGTCATATATGCTTGCGTGGTTTTCCTTGTCACAAAAAATAATATCGTTTCTGCCGGCAATGCAGGAAATAATGCCTAAGTTGGTTTGAAAACCCGTACTGAATGTCATGCAGTCTTCTTTGTTTAAAAACTGTGCCAAATCTTGTTCAAGCTCTATATGCTGTTTAAGGGTGCCGTTTAAAAATCTTGAACCCGAACAGCCCGAGCCATAATTTAGTATGGCGTTTTTGCCCGCCTCTATAACTTCGGGATGAGAAGTAAGCCCCAGATAGTTATTAGAGCCAATCATAATCATCCTTTTGCCTTCCATTTGAACGACAATATCCTGTTTGGTATCGAGATAATGGAAATAAGGATATATGCCCGCCGCAATAGCATCGTCTACTTCAGTATAATCATAACACTTTTTAAATAAATCCATTAATAAAACCTCCGATTAATTATATACATTATATCACAACAAAATAAAAAAGATAATAAATAAAGGCTTATTGTTAAAAAAACTTTTGTACACGATTGCAGATGAAAAGCAGCGCCGTTTTTTTTATTTGCCCAATAATTGATATTATAGTATAATATAATCGTCCGAAAATACTGAAAATGTCAATTTTACAAAAATAGGGAACCTCTAAATAGCCCCTTCGATAAATTTCGGATAGATTTTTGAGCTAAAAATTGCCGTTAGACGATGCTGATAGCAGCGCTATTAGCGAGGAAATAAGGCGGTTTTAAGCCAAAAAGATGCCGAAATTTACGAATAAACGACAATTAATTTTTTAGAAAAATTATATTTAGGGGCTATTTAGAGATTCCCAAATAGTATTTTTTTCAAACAGCAATAAGCCCTTAACTTAAATTTTTGGGAGATTTTTTAATGCAGCTTGCAATATCAACGGCATCTTATTTTTCTAAACTGTTTACAGAAGAAAGTTTTGAGCAAATAAAAAAACTTGAGCTTAATACTTGCGAGGTATTTCTTGCGACCTTTTATGAATATAAACGGGAATTTTGCGATTTGCTTATAGAAAAGAGCAAGGGCATAAATATTTATTCCGTGCATGCGCTTACAAACCAATTTGAACCTGAGCTTTTCAGCGTAAGCCCCCGCACAAGAAAAGATGCAGAGGGTTTTTTTGACAAAGTTATAGACACAGCCCAAAGACTAAGCGCAAAATACTATACATTTCACGGCCCTACAAGGCTTAAAAAAAAGGAATATCATATAGATTATAAATTGATAGGGGAAAGGCTTTTACAGCTTAACGAAAGGGCAAACGAAAAAAACATTAACATAGCTTACGAAAACGTGCATTGGACATTTTTTAGCATACCGCAGTATTTTGAAAAGTTACACCCCTATTGCAAGGGTATAAGCACCGTTCTCGACATAAAGCAGGCAATGCAGATAGGCATAGACTACAATAATTTTTTAGATGTAATGGGCGATACGCTTGTAAACGTCCACATTTGCGATTACGACGAAAAGGGAAAACTTTGTATGCCGGGCAAAGGTATTTTTGATTTTAAAAAATTGTTTTCAAGGCTGCAGGGTATGGGTTATAACAAAGTTGTAACGATAGAATTATATGCCGACGCTTATTCTTCATTTGAGCAAATAAATGACTGCATAAAATATCTTCGTGATTTATACCCTTTTAAATAGAGCTTTACTATTAATTATAATTATACAGCGCATAAGCAATAAATATACTATTATGCTTGCCAAATAATAAGTTTTTATATTATGATAATTTGGCGAAAAAGTTTATTTGGGAGATAATACATATGTTAACAAATATTATTTCATCTAAAGCTGCATCAATTAAGCCGTCTTTAACGCTTGCCATTACCGAAAAAGCAAAGCTGTTAAAATCTCAGGGAGTGTCTGTAATAGGCTTCGGAGCGGGAGAGCCTGACCTTGCCACACCCAAATATATTATAGATGCGGCACGCGAAGCCCTTGACAAGAATGTCACCAAATACACGCCGGCATCAGGTACGGTGCAGCTTAAAAACGCAATCAAAGCAAAGCTTAAAAAAGATAACAATCTCGAATATCAGACAAATCAGATAGTGATAAGCAACGGCGCAAAGCATTCATTATATAATGCAATTTTTGCACTGATAGAGAGCGGAGACGAAGTTATACTGCCTGCGCCTTATTGGCTGACATATCCAGAGCTTGTAAATCTTGCGGGGGGTAAAACGGTAATTATAGAGACTACGCAGCAAAACGGCTTTAAAATCACGCCGTCCCAGCTTGAAAGAGCGATAACTCCCAGAACAAAGGCGTTTATATTAAATTCTCCTTCAAACCCCACAGGAGCGGTATATTCAGAAAAGGAACTGACGCAGTTAGGCAAGGTGCTCTCAGACAGAGATATTTATATAATATCAGACGAAATTTATGAAAAATTAGTTTACGGCTGCAAGCATATTTCAATAGCGCAGCTAAGTAGTGAGCTTTACGATAAGACTGTATTGGTAAACGGCTTGTCAAAATGCTATTCGATGACGGGTTGGAGAATAGGCTATATAGCCG
>JAQVSX010000157.1 GCA_028700355.1 Clostridia bacterium | reverse complement strand
GGAGAGCTTGGCGACCTTATTATAGGTATGGCTTTTGCGGTAATACCCGCTTTAATTTATAAAAGAAAAAAGACAATGAAATTTGCCCTGATAGGTTTAATTGCGGGAACGGTTGCAAGTATAGCGGCAGCGATACTTAGCAATATATTTTTGTTGATACCCTTTTACACAATTGTTCGTTATGAAGGTGATTTTGGCGCTGTTGTAAATATTATAAGCGCTTTTGCACCGGGAATAAATGAAAATAACTTTTACGGTTTATACTCTCTGTATGTAGTTATACCCTTTAACCTTTTGCGCTGCACAATTGCCGCCGTGGTAACATTCCCATTGTTTAAGAGAATAGCGGCGCTGCTCGATAAAATAATTACAAAAAAATAATATATGAACAGTTATTGAATAAGGGGACGCGAGTTTCGTCCCCTTTTGTTATTTTAAGCATAAACAAGTTCTGTTATTATTCGTAATTTGCAATCAGCCTTTCTACATTGTCATAGCAAAGCTTATTAAACCAATAATTTAAACCTATTGCCAAGCCGTAAAAAACAGCCCACATTATCAGATAGCCTATAATCAGTATATTGGATGGCACCAATGTCTGTACAATTATATAAGAGACCATAAAAGCTATGCCTATACCCATAGATGAAAACATTGTAATTAGCGCACCCTTGCTGTTTTTGATTGCCATTGCAATATTATCCCATTCAAGCTTGGGGTTTTTGGCATCTAAATATAACATCAGCTTGTTTAAACCGTCGCCGAGTATCAGCCCAAAACCCATAAACAATATCACCTGCAATATGTTTACTTTAAGCATTGCCACAATCGCTATACCGCTGAGTATAAGACCGGTAAGCAATATGCTGTCGGCAATTAAAATTTTTGCCCTTGCATGAGTCTTAAAAGTAACGGGCAGAGTTTTTAACATATAAAAGTTTTTCCCTTCTCTCGATATAGACGATAATGCGGCATAATTCATGCCAGCTACAAGCATTATAGTCATCATAAACGCCGTGCCCTCAATTGCAATTGCGCCCGTCAAATCTCCCGTCACTTCGGATTGCATCATTACGCCGAAAAACACTATCATTACAGGAGCCGTAATTACAGAAAAAAGACAGTAAAAGGCAAAGCCTGTATTTCTTAAAATTTCTCTGAAATCTTTTAAGAAAAAAGACTTAACAAGCGAGTTTTGCGAAAAAGACAGCTCTCTATCAGATTTATTTGAAATTGATTCAAGCTGCGCAGACATTCCCTTTTTATAGGTAAATACAGAAATCAGCAGCGATACCGCAAAAAGCCCCAAAGTCAGCAGCACTACATAAACTATATCAAGCCCGATATCAATTGACGTTAATGTGATTATCCTTGCAAGCGCAATATTGGGCAGAATGTATTTCATTACCTCACGCAGCTGCTCTACAGGCAACGCAATATTTTCTCCGTCATAAACGCCTTGCGGCAAATTAGAAAATATCATCATATAACCAAACATCAGCAGTGCAAACATTAATATAAGAAATATTATGCCGAATACAGATTTGTTTTTAAAAAAAGAAATAAAAAACATTATTGGCACGCACAGCAGCGACGATATTATAAGCGGAACGCTTGGAACAAGCATTATTGCCGCTATCAGCAAAATATAAAAATAAATGGGCAAAGCGCATACAATGCCGAACGCTATGCCCGATATGCCGAGTACAAAAACCGAAAGCGTTAATTCCGAAAGGTAAACATATAAAAATTTTGCAGCAAAAACCGTAACAGGCTTTAATGGCAGATAAAGCATAAATTCGGCATCTTTACTGAAAAACATAACGTTTACCATAAATACAGTACCGAAAAGCAATATTACAATCTGCGTTGCCAAAAACAGCATAGTTAAAAATTCGGCATCAAGACCTTCTTTATGAAAATAAGGACCAAGCATTATCGTATAAAACACAAACATCAAGCCGAATATAGCTCCGCTTATAAACATTCCCACATAGTTGTTGCTGAACATATTTTTCTTTTTTTTGTCGCTGCGGAAAGTGTTTATAACCATTGCTTTTATCAAAACAATAATTTTACTCATACGCTTTCACCTTGTGCGGTAAGTTTTAAGAAATATTGTTCTAAGGAATCGTCTCCCCTGCTCTTAATTTGTTCTATCGTTCCCACGTCGATTAATCTGCCCTTGTCTATTATGGCTATTCTGTCGCAAAGCTTTTCCACTACTTCAAGCACATGGGAAGAAAAAAATACCGTGTTGCCCTTGTCGCAATGCTCTCTCATTTGCTGTTTTAACATAAATGATGATTGGGGGTCAAGCCCTGTAAGGGGTTCGTCGAGTATCCATAATTTAGGTTCGTGCAGCAATGCGCCTATCACGCATATTTTTTGTTTCATACCATGCGAATATGACTTAATTATATCGTTTGCGGCGTTAGTCATATTAAACATTTTAAGAAAATGAATTATCCTTTCCTGCCTTTTAATATTATCGACACCGTACATGTCTGCCATAAAATTAAGGTATTCTATGCCTTTCAGCTTTTCGTATATGGCATGATTATCAGGTACATAGCCCATTTCAAGCTTGGCATTGATAGTGTCGTTTAGTAAATCACGCCCGTTAATAGAAATATGACCGTAATCGGGAGTCAGTATACCGGTAATCATCTTAATAGTGGTAGATTTTCCCGCTCCGTTAGGACCTAAAAACCCAAAAATCTCTCCCTTGTAAACCTCTAAACTTAGTCCGTTTACCGCTTTAATTTCGCTCTTAGCGTATGTTTATGATAAATTGCTGATTTTTAAAATTGAAGTATACCTCCTATGGAATAATAAAAATAATAATACGGGATGCTCTAAATACAATTATTATACCATATTATCGGCATTATACAATTAAATACGACTAAAAAACTTTCAAAAAACTTCGTTTTTGTCAAATAA
>JAQVSX010000156.1 GCA_028700355.1 Clostridia bacterium | reverse complement strand
TTTTCTTTACAACGGCTTCGCCTTTTTTGCCGTAAGATTTTACAACGGCTTGTTTCATATATTTTTCGGCATCTTCATAGGGGATTGTACCCGAAAGTTTAAAGAAAGCCGCCTGCATAATAACGTTAATTCTGCTACCCATGCCGGTTTTTTCTGCAACTTCGATTGCGTTTATGTTATAGAATTTAAGCTTTTTCTGCGCAATCTGCCTTTTCATTTCTGCGGGCAGATTCTTTTCCATATCTTCAAGTGTCGTCCATCTGGAATTAAGAAGGAATGTTCCGCCCTCCTTAGCGTCAGAAAGCATATCGTATCTTATTACATAAGAAGGGTTATGACAGGCAATAAATTCTGCCTTGTCGATAAGATAGGGGGACTTTATCTGATTTTTACCAAACCTTAAATGAGATATAGTTATGCCGCCCGACTTTTTGCTGTCATAAACAAAATAACCCTGAGCAAACAGATTTGTATTGTCGCCTATAATCTTAATGCTGTTTTTGTTTGCTCCCACCGTTCCGTCAGAGCCGAGTCCGTAAAACTTACAGCGTATTGTACCTTCCGTTGAGGCATCAACAAATTCGCTAATATCTATAGATGAATTTGTAACGTCGTCGTTAATTCCTACTGTAAAATGGTTTTTAGGATTGCTATTAAGCATCTTAAATATTCCGTTTACCATAGAAGGATTAAATTCTTTAGAGCCTAAGCCGTATCTGCCGCCGACAACTTCGATATTGTCGATACCTTTTTCTTTCAAAGCGGCGCATACATCAAGATAAAGCGGCTCGCCTGTGCTGCCGGCTTCCTTTGTTCTGTCTAAAACGGCAATTTTTTTAACTGTTTTGGGCAGTGCAGAAACAAAATCGTTTATAGAAAACGGACGGTAAAGCCTTACCTTTAATACGCCGACTTTTTCGCCCTTTCCGATTAGGTAGTTTACTGTTTCTTCGCAACAGTCTGCGCCGCTACCCATAATAATTATAATCTTGTCGGCATCGGGTGCGCCCACGTAGTCAAAAAGGTTATACCGCCTGCCCGAAAGCTTGTAAACCTTATCCATCATTTCCTTTACAATTTCGGGTACGGCATTATAATATTTGTTGGCTGCCTCTCTGTTCTGGAAATATATATCGGGGTTTTGCGCAGTTCCTCTGAGTACGGGATGTTCGGGATTTAAAGCCCTTTTTCTGAACTCCTGTATGTATTTTTGGTCAACGAGGGGTTTAAGCTCTTCATAATCGTAGCCGTCTATTTTAGAAATTTCGTGGCTGGTTCTAAAACCGTCAAAGAAATGTAAAAACGGTACTTTGCTTTTTAGTGTTGAAAGGTGAGATACTAACGCCATATCCATAGCTTCCTGAACGGAATTAGATGCAAGCATTGCAAAACCTGTCTGTCGGCAAGCCATAACATCGGCATGGTCGCCGAATATGCTCAGTGCATGAGCCGCAAGCGCCCTTGCCGAAACGTGAAATACGCAGGGTAATAATTCTCCGCTTATTTTATACATATTGGGTATCATAAGCAATAGTCCCTGACTTGCCGTAAATGTTGTGGTAAATGCACCTGCGTTTAAAGAGCCGTGTACAGCGCCTGCAGCGCCTGCCTCAGATTGCATTTCCGCAATTTTAAGTGTCTGACCGAAAATATTTTTTCTTCCGTATGCTGCCCATTCGTCAGCAACTTCCGCCATATTAGAAGAAGGGGTAATGGGATAAATTGCCGCAACTTCGCTGAAAGCATAGGCAATATGCGCAGCGGCGGTGTTGCCGTCAATGGTCATTTTTTTACTCATTAAGTAAACCTCCGTAAATATATTAATAAATAGTTGTTAATACTGATAATGATAAATTATAAGCTTGCCTTTACCATTAGTTATTATATAATTATACATTGCAATAGTCAAATAATAATGGCTTTTATAATAATATTTGCAAAATTTAAATAAAAAACAGCGGCTAATTACATTACACAATTGTCAATATATGTTATAATACTACTGCTGTTTCAGTATCAGAGCGCAAAGGTAAATTATTTATGAAATCAATAATTTTTAACAATGTATTTTTTAAATACAGCAATCCGCAGGCTAACGACAGCCGTCCTTTTGAAGAGCTTGTCAAAAATTATGCAGTTAAGGATGTATCCTTTTCTGTGGATGAAGGGCAGTTTGTTGCTGTAATCGGACATAACGGAAGCGGCAAATCTACGCTTGCAAAGCTTGCAAACGGTTTGCTGATACCCGAAAAGGGCGAAGTAAACATTTTAGGTTTAGATACAAAGGAAAGCAAAAACCTGTATGAAATAAGAAAAAATGTAGGCATAGTGTTTCAAAACCCAGATAATCAGATGATAGCGGCTATTGTTGAAGACGATATAGCCTTCGGACCAGAAAATATAGGCGTGCCGTCAGAGGAAATCAGCGGCAGGGTTGATTGGGCGCTTAATGCGGTGGGAATGCAGCAGTTCCGCAATACATCTTCGTACAGGCTTTCGGGCGGACAAAAGCAGAGAATAGCCATTGCCGGCGTACTTGCCATAAAGCCTAAAATTTTGGTGCTTGACGAATCTACCGCAATGCTTGACCCCATAGGGCGCAAGGAAGTCTTAAATGTTGTTAAAAATCTAAATAAAGAATTTAATATGACGGTACTGCTTATAACTCATTATATGGAAGAGGCGGCTTTTGCCGACAAAATCGTAGTGCTAAACGACGGGGAAAAGGTGCTTGAAGGCAGCCCTGCCGAAATCTTTAACAGTTACGATTATTTAAAGCAAATAGGACTGTCCGTTCCGTTTGCTTCTGAGGTGGCAAGGCGGCTTGCTTTCAGCGGAGTGGATATCAATTCAGGCGGCATACTTGCCACAGAACAGCTTTTTGAGAGTATAAGCCGTTTATTATCTTAGCGGAGCAAGCCTTATGTCAATAATTATCAGAAACTTAAACT
>JAQVSX010000155.1 GCA_028700355.1 Clostridia bacterium | reverse complement strand
GTATATCCAGTATGTAGTATAGCCAAGGGGCGGCAAATCGGCTTCAAATAAAGTTGCGCTTTGTTCCAGATATGTTTCCGATTGGTTTAAATAATCACCTTTAACATATTGAAAATCTATATCGCCGCCTTTGTCATCTTTCACAGCGCCGTATTTACGGTTAATCTGCACGGCGGCTTTGCGGCTGTACGAATAAGGGTTAAAAATAATAACTGGCACGCCCAGGTTATCTTCTTCCCAAGTTTCTAAATCAGACTTACCTCTGCCCGTTACTCCCTTAACCATTGTGTTTATGCTTTTTGATATAAGCAGCATTGCCCTTTCTTTATTTTTTATCGCTGCAGATATTGCCCCGCCATAGCTGTATATACATTCTTCAGTAGCCCGCTTTATGCTGCAACCGCATAAAATGTCATGAAATGTATTAAATAAAACATCTTTATATGCCTTTGCTATTTCTTCATTATTATAATTTGCGTCAAGCAAAATATTTGCCATAGACATATATTTTTCAGCGGTAATAAGCTCTCTTTCTGCGGTTCTTTGCAGCGCCTTTAATTTCCCCGTTACGCTGTAACAGCCTATTGCGTGCTGCTGCAAATCCCCCTTATATCCGGGAAGATTCAAATTCTTTTTGCGTATATCGTCAAAATAACTGTCTGGTGAGGAAAATTTTAGCGCCTTTTCCTCCGCTATAAGCTCTTTAATTTCTTCGATATGCTTTTTTGTCGGACCTCCTCCGTGGTTTCCAACACCGTAAAAGCACATAAGGTCAAAGCCCTTGGCCCTAAAAACCTTTTCCAGCCTTAAAACATCGTTTAACACAGGATTGCCTAGCGCTGTATAGCCGTGTTCGGTAATACGGTAAGTAAGCACCTGCGAGCCGTCGGGAGACTGCCAGTTGAACAGTACGGGAATATCGGGATTTTCTTGAGGCTGAGGGCGCATAAATACAAAATTTTTCATACCCCCTTTCACTAATAATTGCGGTATGTTGGCATTATGCCCGAAAGAATCAACGCAATAACCCGTCTGACAGTGCAACCCAAATTCCCGCATATAAAAGCTTTGACTGTAAAGGGCATGTCGGGCATAAATCTCGCCACAGGGCAGATTATTATCGGGCTGAACATACCATCCGCCGACAATATTCCAACGTTTTTGCTTGACAAATTTTTTTATTTTGTTAAAAAGCTTTGGAAAATTTTCCTTAATAAGTTCATAATAGCTTGCCGAAGAACAGGTAAAAACAAAATCGTCATACTCGTTTAATCTGTCCACTGCCGATTGAAAAGTAGAAACTATCTCGGCAAACCCCTCAAGCCTTGTCCACAGCCAAACAGGGTCAAGATGTGCGTTTCCTATCATATAAAGCATAATACACCTATTTTAATTATAGTTGCGCATAGCGCATTAAGTTTAATAATACAATTATATCAAAAGTTAATACGATAGTCAATATGTTGTTAATAATATTCAAATGCTTTTTGCAGGCAAGAGTAAGATTTTAGCCTTAATATTATACGAATTTCATTCAGGTACTATACATTAATTTTTTCATTAACAAAATACGCTTTTTTTGAAACTGTCGGAATTATTTCTTGCGTAAGCAAGCTTCCGCAAACGATAATTCCTATGTTATAAAAAATAGCATATTTAAATTTAAATAGAAAAGCTCTAAATATGCTATTTTTTATCTATTACAAGCGCATTTATCGCAGCCGCAGTGGCAGGGACGTGCATTACATTAACGACTGTATAAAAAATGAAGCCGTTATCCTGTTTTACATAAATTTTAATAGTACCGACTTCATTTAAATGGTTATATAAAAAGCCTTTGCCGTATTTGATAAAATAAACCTTATGTTCTGCATTGTAAATATTTTCTCTTGTGATATAAACCGTTCTTTTAAAAGATTTGTTTATGTATATACCCTTATCGTCGCATTCAATCAATATATTGGGCAACAAAAACCTAAAATATATTAATAATAATAACAATAAAAAGAAAATAATAATTTTAACAACATTCCAAAATGTGTCAAAATCTAAGCCCGTTAAAATGATGAGCATAAGCGCTAATGCATAAACAACTAATAAAAAATTTAACACAAAATTTGATTTTTCGGCAATCACTGTTTTTTCAGTTTTACTCTCTTTCATAAAAAAACCTAATAATTATTAAAAAGTCATATTTACATCGCTGCGTTTTTCTTCTTCCGCCATAAAAAATTGCTGCTGTGATAAATTCATCCATTTGCCGATAACGCTTGACGGAAACGATACAAGTTTTTGGTTAAAACCCGAAATATTTGAATTATAAAGCCTTCGGGCAGCCTGTAAATGTTCTTCTGCGTCTTGAATAGATTTTTGAAGCGAAACAAAAACTTCGCTTGATTTCAGTACAGGATATGCCTCTGCAAGCACATTAATATTGTTTTTTAATTCGTCAAGGTTTTTTGTAACTGAAACTTTTTCTTCTATAGACATATCTTTACGCAGTTCTATCACCTTGAATAATGTTTCCTTTTCGTGCTTCGCATATCCCTTTGCGACAGCAAGCGCCTTTGTAAGTAAATCGTAACGCTTTTCAAGCGCAACATCGATACCTGAATCAGCCTCTTTGATTTTAACATTCATTTTGTTAAAAATGTTTATTGTCGCTATTACCCAGATAACAATAATCAACAACAAACCGATAAAAATGTACAGAAACGGCATAATTTCCTCCTAACCTTAATTTTATATAATATAAACTACTCATCAAGTTTCAGTGCATCAATTACATCTTTAATAATTTTTGCTTGACTTTTTATCTCCTCTTCAATATTTGAAGTAAGAGGCATAAAAATAGTCGGTTCAAAGGCGTTCTGTTTATTATGTATAGCTATATTCAAAACGCCGTTTACAAATGCTATGCTTATCTGCCCTTCCACACGCACTGTTAAAGATTCTATCAGTTCCATAAAATGCGGAGTCAAAAGATAAAAGGCA
>JAQVSX010000154.1 GCA_028700355.1 Clostridia bacterium | reverse complement strand
TTCCATTTTGACGGCGAAATATACAAAAAAAGGGTGTACAACGGTTACAGCAGTCCCATTGTTCAAGAGTTAAGGTTAGGGCCTAATATTGCCGACTGGCCGCAAATGGCAGAGCTTAAAGACAATGTAATGCTTAAAATAGCTACGGCTATATATGACAGCGTAACGACCACGGACGAGCTTATTCCCTCGGGGGAAACTTCTTCTTACCGCTCTAATCCGTTAAGGCTTGCAGAATATACGCTTTCACGCAGGGACCCTCTATATGTGGGCAGCGCAAAGGAAATATTTGCTGAGGAAATAAGACGCAGAGAAGGCAAACAATTAGATAAAGGCTTTATAGATGCTTTTGACGCCGTCGGCGGCTATGATAAATTTAAGGACAGTACTTTGATAGGCAGCGCCATATACGCCGTTAAGCCCGGCGACGGCTCGGCAAGGGAGCAGGCAGCATCTTGTCAGAGAGTGCTTGGCGGACTTGCCAACATTGCAGGCGATTATGCGACAAAGCGTTACCGCAGCAATTTAATAAATTGGGGTATGCTGCCGCTTACCACAAAGCATAAAGATTTTAAAAAGGGCGACTATATATTTATTCAAAACATTACCGATGTTTTAAAATCGGATAGCAGCGACTTTAAAGCAGAACTTATAAGGGAAGGCAAAGTGCAGCAAATTGATTTTTCTTTGGAATTTTTGACTGACGAGGAAAGGGAAATAATTTTAAAAGGCTGCCTTATAAACTATTACAAAGGCAAAGACAATATTTAAGCGGCTTAAATACGCATAAATTTAAGAGGTAGTAAAATGATATATAACAAAGAAATGGAATGTATGCCGAGAAAGCAAATGGAAAGTTTGCAACTGCAAAGACTGAAATACATAGTGGGAAAGGCTTACGATAAAGTTCCGTTTTATCGCAAAAGATTTGACGAGATAGGTTTAAAACCCTCGCATATAAATACCTTAAAGGATATTAAACTGATACCCTATACCCAAAAGGACGATTTAAGGACTAATTACCCTTACAGCCTTTTTGCAGCTCCGCTTAAAGACATAGTAAGGATACACGCTTCAAGCGGCACAACGGGCAAGCCCATTGTAGCTGGCTATACTAAAAACGATTTGGATATGTGGTCAGAATCTATGGCAAGGACGATAGTGGCGGCAGGGGGCAGCGGCGACGATATCGTTCAGATTTCTTTCGGTTATGGTCTGTTTACCGGAGCGCTGGGGCTACATCAGGGCTTTGAAAGACTGGGGGCGACTGTCGTTCCCGTTTCAAGCGGCAATACTCTGCGGCAGGTAATGTTTTTAAAGGATTTAAAGGTAACGGCGCTTGTCGCTACGCCTTCTTACGCCATGCATATTGCAGAGATAATGCAGCAGCAGGGTATTAGCAAAGATGATATTTCTTTGCGCTTAGGCTTGTTCGGCAGCGAGGCGTCGACGGCGGAAATGCACAGGGCGCTTAGCGAGCAGTTAGGCATATTCACTACCGATAATTACGGGCTGACTGAAATAATAGGTCCGGGCGTTTCGGGCGAATGCCGCCAAAAAAACGGTATGCATATCAACGAGGATAATTTTTATCCCGAAATAATGGATATTGAAAATAATAAAGAAACTGATGAAGGAAAGTACGGCGAGCTTGTGCTTACCACTTTAACAAAAGAGGGTATGCCTATATTGCGTTACCGCACAAAAGACATAACGAGCATAGACTATTCGCCCTGCAAATGCGGCAGAACAAACGCAAGAATGAGCAAAATAAAGGGCAGGACGGACGATATGCTTAAAATACGCGGCGTAAATGTTTTCCCGTCGCAGATAGAATCTGTGCTTGTGGGATTGGAGGAAATAGGCAACCATTACGAAATACACGTAAAGAGAGAGGGCTATCTCGACAGCCTTGAAATATATGTCGAAGTGGTCAGCGGCGCACTGCTGAGCGATTTTAAACAGCTTGAGGCGTTAAAAAGCAAGGTGGCGTTCGCTATAAAAACAGTGCTTGGCATAGATGTTAAGGTGCGTCTTGTAGAGGCAGGCAGCTTAAAAAGATTTGAGGGAAAGGCAAAGAGAGTCGTAGACGAGAGAAATATTTAAAAGGCAGGATAATTAATGAAAGAGCTTATGCTTGGCAACCATGCCGTTGCGAGAGGCGCTTACGAGGCAGGAATAAAGGTTCTGACAGCCTACCCCGGTACGCCGAGTACGGAAATAGCCGAAGAAATTACAAAATATGAAGATATATATGCAGAATGGTCGCCCAACGAAAAAGTTGCGCTTGAAGTTGCCATAGGTGCATCCATTGCGGGCGCAAGGGCAATGTGCTGTATGAAGCATGTAGGCGTTAATGTTGCGGCGGACCCTTTGTTTACATTTTCCTATACAGGAGTAAACGGCGGCTTGGTTTTGGTTTGCGCAGACGACCCCGCTATGCACAGCTCTCAAAATGAGCAGGATTCAAGATATTACGCTTTGTCGGCGCATATTCCCATGCTTGAACCCTCAGACAGCGGTCAGGCAAAGGATTTTGTCATAAAGGCGTTTGAGTTGTCTGAAAAATACGATACGCCCGTTATGCTAAGGCTTACGACAAGAGTATCGCACAGCCGTTCTGTTGTGGAAACCGCACAGCCTATAAATGCAGGCGTTAAACCGTATATAAAAAATGCAGAAAAATATGTTATGGTGCCTGCAAATGCTAAAAAAAGGCATATAGAGGTAGAAAAGCGCATGCAGGCGCTAAGCAAAGACTGCAACGGCTTTGACATAAATACAACAGAAAAGGGCATTGATGACATAGGCGTAATATGCAGCGGCAATGTTTACCAGTATGTAAAAGAGGCGTTGCCCTTTGCGAGCGTTCTTAAGCTCGGCATGGTAAACCCTCTGCCCAAAAAACTGATAAAAGATTTTGCCGACAGCGTCGGTGAGCTTATCATTTGCGAGGAGCTTGAGCCTATTATAGAAACGCAGGTAAAAGCTATGGGCATAAAGTGCAA
>JAQVSX010000153.1 GCA_028700355.1 Clostridia bacterium | reverse complement strand
TGGGTTAAGGGAATTATTACATAATCATATATTATTTAAGACGAATTATTTTAAATTAAACGCTATATTTATTTCATTAACTTCATCGTCGCTTATTCTGACGGTTTTACCTATATTTTTAGCAGATATTATTGTTTTTGCTGTAAAATCAGCTACTTCAAGCTTATCAAAACAGTTAAGCAGAGAGCTGCCCGTTACTATTAACGAGTCATTTTCTATCAGTACAAGCGGAGTGCTTTCCGACAGCATCTCGCTGATTTTCTTCGGCTCCGTTATACTTGTTCCGAAAGGCACGCTTTGCAGCTCTCTCATCATTATATAACTTTCTGGTATAGTCCTTGCATCAAGCGGTGTCCTTGTAATGCCGAAAGCCATAACATTTAATGGATGCGCTACCGATATCGAATTAATTTCGGGATGCATATCATATATAAGCTTATGGAGCAGCACTCCGCGGCTCGGGCGCTTGCCCGCCTCTCTCCATTCTCTGTCTATGCGCACTATATCGGCTTCATTTAAATATAGGCGGTCTGCTTCGGTAGGGGTTATTAAAAAGCTGTCACGGCTGAGCCTTTGCGAAAAAGAGCCTTGCGTGCTTGTAAAAAGTCTTTTTGAATAAGCTCTGTGAGCAAGGTTGCACATAAGTCTTCTAGATTCAAGCTCTTCCGAAGTGCGAAAAGAGGGTATATATTCGCTGAGCATTGCCTCATTATAATTGTTTTTTAATAATTCTATTTGTTCGTTTGTCAATGTAACAGGCTCGCCGAGTATTCTTGACTGCATATTGAGCTTTGCACAGTACTCTAATGTTTCAAACCGCCAAAAAGCAGTAAATACATCTGCGCCGCAGGTTACTGCCCCGTGGTTTTCCATAATGACGGCATTACAACCCTCTTTAAAAATTTTGGCAATGTTTTCGCCTAATTTTGCGCTGCCCGGGACATCATACTCTGCTATGCCCACCTTTCCGATTACTATATTGGGAGTGGGGATAATATCTATAAGCGGCGCTGTTCTTGTCAGGCTGAAACTTACAAGCGCAGGGGGATGTGCGTGGACAACAGATTTAACATCTTTTCTGGTCTGATACACCTTTTTGTGAAACGGAAGCTCTACAGAAGGCTTGTATCTGCCCTTTACTGTGCCGTCAGGCTTAACCTGACAAATGTCGTTTCGTGTTAAAGTGCCTTTGTCTATGCCGCTCGGGGTTATCCATATATCGCCGTTTTCGTCGAGTATGGAAATGTTGCCGCCCGACATCGTTGTCATTCCGTTGCTGTAAATCCTGTCCATAAACATGACAAGCTGGTCAGACGGATGCAGAAATTCAAATTTCATTTTTGTAACCTCTATATATTTTTTTCATAATTTAAGAATAAACGACAATTAATTATTTTAGTAAAATTATATTCAGGGGCTATTTAGTTATTGCCTTATATATAGTATAATACAAAATATAAAAAATACAAAATAAACATACAGACAACTAAGCTGATAGTGTAATGCGTACAATGAATTTGATTATTTTAAAAAATGTTATATAATATACTCATTGAGGAAAAAAAGAAGGTATTTTTATGAGAGTTTTAGCAATAGGGGCGCATCCCGACGATATCGAAATAGCTTGCGTAGGTACGCTAATAAAATGTATGCAAAGAGGCGATAAAGTTTTTGTCTGTCATTTAAGCACAGGTAATTTAGGGCATATGGTAATTCCGCCACAAGAGCTTATAAAAATAAGGGAAGCAGAGGCAAAAAAGGCAGGCAGCTATACGGGAATAGAAGTTATTAGCGGCAAAATGAATGATTTGGAAATTTACGACAATAACAAAGCTTCAAGAGATATTGTCGTTGATATTATCAGGTATTCCGACCCAGATATTATTATAACCCACAACCCCGACGATTATATGCCCGACCATACCGCTGTTTCGAGACTTGTTTTTGATGCCTGTTTTACTGCCACGCTGCCCAATTATCCTACAAAACAAAAGACAACGGCAAAATTGACACCGCTGTATTATATGGATTCGCTTGCGGGTGTAAACTTTCAGCCCGATATATATGTTGACATAAGCGATGTAATAGATTTAAAACTGAAAATGCTTAACTGCCACGAAAGTCAGATAAAGTGGATGAGTGAGCATGATAATATAGACTTTCCCGATTTTGTAAAAACTTGCGCAAGATACAGGGGATTTCAAAGCGGAGCCGATTATGCGGAAGGCTTTAAACAATGCAAGGCATATTTAAAACTATCGACAGTAAGGCATTTGCCTTAAATAAAACTTAGAGGTGATACAATGAGCAAGAACTTTTTAAATACTGTAAAGGGCAGTCTGCTTGAAAACTTTTATCCCAAAGGCTGGGATATGGAGAAAATCGACAAATGTTGCAGTAATAACCCAAAAGAAATAACTCAAAGGCAAAGCTTTTGGAATAAAGATTTTAACCCGATACAATGCGACAGTTTGGAAGAATTTGATGTCAAAATGGGGCATGAAATTGCAAACGAAATAAGACAGGCAAATATTGATAACAAAAAAATAGCCTTTATACTTCCCGTAGGCCCTATGGGAATGTATAAGTGGACGGTTTACTTTTTAAAGGCATGGCAGGTAAGCTGTAAAAATGTATATTGCTTTAATATGGATGAATGGTCAGACGGAGAAGGCAACACTATGACGGGCGACGCATCTTTTCAGTATGCAATGGAACAGGCTTTTTATAATCCCTTGGGAGAGCTTACTGTACCTGAAAATCAAAGGAATTTTGCCGTTAAGGATAATTTGCCGACTTATGCTGAAAAGATAAACGATTTAAAAGAGCAGGGCGCAAAGCTTGTTTTGGTTTACGGAATAGGCAGAATGTGCCATATAGCTTTTTGGGAGCCTCATTTTGCGGCAGAATTTAAAAGTGAAGAGGAGTGGAAAAAGCAGACTCACAGAATCGGTGCTAAGTTGCATCCGCTTACAATAGAGCAAAACGCCATTACATCATTTAAAAGCAGAACTACGCTTATACCTTGCAGAGCTAACACAATAGGTCC
>JAQVSX010000152.1 GCA_028700355.1 Clostridia bacterium | reverse complement strand
AAGCGGCGCAGTCAAAACTTTTAGGCGTATCAAGAAGCTTATCTAACATAGGCGCAAACCTTTCATTAAAAGTAACCGCCCCCTTAGTACTACTTGGCAAGACGGCATTAAACACGGCGGCGCAATTTGAGCAAAGTATGGCAAACGCGGCGTCGGTGTCGGGCGCAAGCAGTGAAGAGTTTGAAAGGATGACAGACCTTGCAAGGCAGATGGGTAAAACAACGGTTTTTTCGGCAAGCCAGGCGGCAGACGCTATGTATTTTATGGCAAGCGCAGGTTACAAAGTAGACCAGATGGCAAACAGTATTGAGCCCACATTAAACTTAGCCGCCGCAACGCAAAGCGAACTTGCTTATGCCACCGAAACTGTAATAGCGTCACTTAATCAGTTTCAGCTTGATTCAAGCGAAGCCGAAAGAGTTACAAACGTATTTGCGGCAGCAATAGGTAATTCGCAGGCTACAATGGATAAGCTTAAAACTTCTATGAGTTACATAGGCCCCGTTGCAAACAGTTTGGGCTGGAATATAGAGGAAGCCGCAGGTGCATTATCAGTATTATATAACGCAGGTTATGACGGCAGCACGGCGGGAACATCGCTTAGACAATCGCTTGTAGCTATTATGAACCCTTCAGCCAAAGCAAAAAAGATATTCGAGGGCTTAGGAATAGAGCTTGAAAAGTTAGACCCTACAACAAATAAATTTTCAGATATTGTGGATACTCTTGCAAAGTCAGGTATGACAACCGCGCAAGCAATGGAAGTATTCGGCGCAAGGGCAGGCCCGGGAATGATGGCGCTGCTTGCTCAGGGCGGCGATGCAATAGCTGATATGACAAAAAGCATAACAGGCACAACTTCTGCAAGCGATATGGCAGAAAAACAGCTTAATACATTTCAGGGAACTTCAAAGTTGTTAAAGTCTCAAATGGAAGAGCTTGCAATTTCAATAGGTAACATATTGATACCGATACTTAGAGAATTAACAAGCAAAAACATAATGCCTTCTGTTGATGCGTTTAATTCGCTTTCAGACAGCGTAAAGGAAATGATTGTAAAAATTGGGATGATAGCTGCTGCTATAGGCCCCTTTTTGTTAGTGCTTTCAAAAGTGGTAAAGGCTGTAAGTTTTTTAATTAAAGGACTTTCACTGTTAGCATCGCCCATAGGATTAATAATAGCGGCGATAGTTGCGGCAATAGCGGTGCTTATTCATTTATTTAAGACAAACGAAGAGTTCAGGGCAAAAGTACTTAAAATATGGGAGAGCATAAAAAACGGCATTGCTAATGCTATAACCGCCATAAAGCAATGGTGGAAAATAAACGGCGAAAAAATACTGCAAAGTGTAAAAAATGTTTTTCTAACTGTTGTAGATATAATAAAGGGAGCCGTTGTCGCCGTTAAATCTGTTATACAAAAGATTGTCTCATCTTTTAAATATCTTTGGGATAATAATGAGGAGTTACGGCAGGCAATAGCAAATATTTGGAAAGGTATAAAAAGGGAAATATTATCAGCTTCAAAAGCTATAATTACATGGTGGAAGGCAAACGGAGAGAGGATTATAAAAGCTGTAACTTCGGCATTTAATAAAGTTTGGGATATTATAATAAGCATTACGGACGGCATATTGAAAAGTGTAACTGTTTTTTTAAATTACCTTAGCCCTATATGGGAGCAGTTAAAGGCATTGTTCGCATCGCTTTGGAATGTGATATTAAAACTTTGGGAGCTTTTAAAGCCTGTATTTATTGCAATAGGTGCTATAGTTGTTACCGTTTACGGAATTATTATAGGAATAATAAATGGCATAATACAGGCGTTAGGACCATTTATACAAGCAGTTATATCTTCAATACAGTTTATTATAGACATAATAGGAGCCCTTATATCAGTTTTAACAGGAGACTTTGACGGCGCTTGGGAACATTTAAAGAGCGCGGGGCAAAGCTTTGTTGATTTTTTTGTTCACTTATGGGAAGGGCTGCTTAATTTCTTTAAAGGTTTTGGCGAAGGTATTACAGGCTTTTTCCTGCAATTAGGAGTAGATTTAGAGGCAATTGTTGTATCAATAGGCAAAAGCATAGCAGATTTTTTCAAAGGCATATGGGAAGGTATAACAGGCTTTTGCTCTAATATTTGGAAATCTGTAACAAGCGTATTTAACGACATAAAGGATTTTATATCAAACGTAATAGCTGACGCTTTTAACTGGGGCAAGAACCTAATAACATCACTTGGCGACGGCATAAAGTCAGCGGCAAAGGCTGTAATTGACGGCGTTAAGGACATAGGAAAAAGCATAGCGGAGTTTTTAGGATTTTCAAGCCCTACCAAAAAGGGCGAAGGCAGATATGCAGACCAGTGGATGCCGAATTTAATGGATATGTTAAAGTCAGGTATAGACAAAGGACTGCCAGATATTGAAGGCAAAGTCAATATGGCAGCATATAACCTTAAAGGAATTTCAGCGCCTGATGTTAATTACAGGAAGGAGAGCGGCTTAGTAAATTCTGTTTTATCTGCTTTAAATGTAAATGAAAATATGAACAAAGCAAGCAACCAGCCTATAGAGTTATCAATAGACGGTCAGGTGTTTGCAAGGCTTATACTTCCCGACATATCAAGGGAATTTAAAAGGCAGGGCATTAGGCTTAAAGGAGTAAGCGTATGATATTTTTTAAAATAAACAGCAAGACTTTAAGCAAAAACCCCAGTGATATAGAAAACGGCAAAATGATATTGCAAAATGCAGAAAGAACAATAGACGGCACTTTATCAGTAGACATTATAGCCGTTAAGGATAAGGTAACATTTTACTGGGATTATTTAAGCGATGTTGACTTTAAAAAGCTTAAAAGCGAAATAAATCAATCAGCTTTTGTAATTATAGAGTATTATGACGAAAGCCATAAAAGCATAACCGCAAACGCCGAAGATATATCATACAGCCCGTATTACAGTAAAGGTACACTTATATGGAAAGATGTAAGCTTAAGTTTTGTTGAGGTGTAATAGATAAATTATATAATTTATGGTATAATATTTTTAATAATCATTAAGGTTGAAAATTAT
>JAQVSX010000151.1 GCA_028700355.1 Clostridia bacterium | reverse complement strand
ATGAAAAGCGGCTATATAAACGACCAGATAAACGACAGCAAAAAACTTTCAGAAAAGGTGAGGGAAAAGCTTTACGGCGAAATTCTCAGCAACTGTCAAAGCTTTGGCATAAGCGTTATAGATAATGATGTAATAGACAGCATAAACATCTTAAATGCCACTAAGCAGGGTATGGTAAACGCTTTTATGCAGATGAAAACAAAGCCCGATTTGCTGCTTTCCGATGCGGTGAAACTTAATGTTCCCTGCGAATGCAAGGCGATAATAGGGGGTGACGGCAAGAGCTTTAATATAGCTGCGGCAAGCATACTCGCAAAGGTAACACGGGACAAAATTATGAGAGATTATGACGAAATATATCCGCAGTATATGTTTTCCAAGCATAAGGGATACGGTACAAAGCAGCACATAGAGCTTATCAGAAAGCTGGGCGCAACCAAAATACACAGAAAAACTTTTTTAAGTAGTGTTTTATATGAACAATGTACAATATGGGAAAAAAGGTGAAGACTGCGCGGCTAAATACATTAAAAATAAGGGCTATAAAATAGTAGAGCGCAATTTTACAGTCAAGCAGGGCGAAATTGACATAATAGCAACGCAAAAAGACACGATTGTATTTATTGAAGTCAAAACAAGGCATAAAGCCTCTGATATCTTGCCTTCTCAATCTGTCGGTGCGGTCAAACAGGCTAAATATCGCAAGGTTGCACTGCTATATATAAAAATGAATAAATTGTTTAACCGCAGCTGCAGGTTTGACATAATTGAAGTATGCGGCGGTAAAATAAATCACATAGAAAATGCTTTTAATTAAATACTAAGGAAGATATATGAAAAAAGAAAAAAACAGACATTCACTTATGGTCAGGTTTTTAAAAAGAATATTGATGATTTTTTTTAAAAAGCCAAAAATCATTCAGCTTTGCGACGATATAGACACTAAGGCGATTTATGTATCAAATCACAGCGGAGCGTCAGGCCCGATTACCTTATCAATATTTTTTCCTAAATTTTTTGCGCCTTGGGGCACACATGAGATGTGCGGCAAATACAAGGAAAGATGGAAATATATGTATCATACATTTTATTTGCAAAAAAAAGGATACAGTAAGCTTAAGGCATTTATTGCGGCGACTGTTGTATCACTGTTTAGCAAATACTTATATAACGCTATGGGGCTTATACCGACATATACAGATGCCCGTCTGAAAAATACCATTGACAGCAGCATAAAGGTTATTGACGATGGCAAGGCAGTGCTGATATTTCCCGAAAACTCACAGCAAGGTTATAAAGAGGTTTTGGAAGAATATTTCGGCGGTTTTGCTTTTCTTTCCAATCTATACTATAAAAAAAGAAAAATAGATTTGCCCGTTTATAATATTTATTACAGCAGCAAAACCGACACCATAGTTATTGACAAGCCGCAATATATACAAAAATTTATTTCTAATGGATATACTTTGCCGCAGATAGCAAACATATTTAAAGACAGGGCAAATGTGCTGAAAAATCAAGCAGTATAATTTTATAATAAAATTTTATATTAATTATGCTTGCTAATATTTTAATATTATGATAAACTTTTATTTGGTTTTGGCGGATGTTCCTCTTTTAAGCAAAGGCTTTTAAAGAACATTCTGAATTTTGGAGGTAATGGCCATGGACTTAATTAATGTAATAGAAAAAGAAAGTATGAAAGAAACCGTTCCCGAATTTTCGGTAGGTGATACCGTTAAGGTTTTAGTTAAGGTTGTTGAGGGAACAAGGGAAAGGCTTCAAGCTTTTGAAGGCATTGTAATAGCCCGTAAAAACGGCGGTTTAAGAGAGACGTTTACCGTAAGGAGAATATCTTTTGGAATAGGCGTGGAAAGGACATTTCCTCTGCACTCACCAAAGATAAGCAGCATAGATGTTGTAAGAAGAGGCAAGGTAAGGCGTTCTAAGCTGTACTATCTGAGGGGACGCAAGGGCAAAGCCGCTAAGGTAAAAGAAATTATTAAATAAAATATGCGATAATTGCTTACAAGCGCACTATAAAAAACTACATTAGAAAAAAATCATCCGTAGGGGATGATTTTTTGTTTTTACGGTTATTTTTAGAAAAAAGCCAAAGGAAAATCTAATACATTTAACAACAAAGATAGTTAAATCATAATACAATTATAAAATAGCTAAAATTTATTTATGTATTGTTAAATCAGTTTGCTGCTTCTTCGGTTGTCTGCTGCTTTGTTTCTTCAAAAGCTTTTAATATAACCTCTTTTAAAGCTTCACGTGTTTCGGTATTTATGGGATGAGCTATGTCCTTATATTCTCCGTCATTTGTTTTTCTGCTTGGCATAGCAATAAAATACCCTTCTGTACCTTCAATGACTTTAATGTCATGTACAACAAAACAATCGTCGATTGTTATTGAAGCTACCGCTTTTAGCTTGCTGTCTTCTTTTTTAATGATTCGAACACGCACGTCAGAAATTTTCATCTTTTATACCACCTTATTGTAATAATAGCTACTATCATTCTACTACAAATTTAAAAGATTTTCAATACTTTTTTAAAAGTTTTTACTATTTTTATGATTTTTTTGTATTTTTTGTTCATATATTATCATTATGAACAAGTATTTTAACAAAATAATGGATAATTTTTTTGATAAAAAGCCCAAAATTCATTTTATAGGTATAGGCGGAGCGGGTATGAGCGCCCTTGCGGGTATATGTTTAGCTTACGGCTATCAGGTGAGCGGCTCTGATATAGTCCAAAGTGAAAATACCGCTCTTTTATCAAAATGCGGTGCAAAAATCAATTATTTTCATAGCGAAGAAAATATTAGTGGCAGTGATATTGTTGTTTTCAGCTCTGCAATAAAGCCCGATAACTGCGAGCTTATTATGGCAATAAAGGCAAATAAATGCGTTTTGGAAAGGCATAAATTTTTAGGCGTAATATTCAATTGTTTTAACAAAAGCATTGCCATTGCCGGCAGCCACGGCAAAACCACCGCTTGCGGTATGCTTACGCAGATTTTAATTGATTCGGATTGCGACCCGCAAATATTAATCGGGGGCAATTT
>JAQVSX010000150.1 GCA_028700355.1 Clostridia bacterium | reverse complement strand
TATGCCGCAGTAACCAAACAAATTGCCGAAAAAGCCTTCAAGCAGCGGCAGTGCGCTGAGCATATCGGTAAGCATATAAAAAACAGCTATAAGCACGCCGACGCTGAGTACCGAAACCACCGCCGAATAAACGCTTTGGGAAAGCGCATTATCTGAAAAATTATTATTGAAGTTGCCATTCCCATAATATATGTTTTTGTTTTTAACAAACAAGCCGCTTATAAAAGCAAAAAGCAGTGCCGCTGAAATATGGGCGGCGTATAGCAGCAGGGCGGCGTTTTTGTTGCCGAGCATTGCTCCGCCTATTGTGCCTGTAACAAATATTATTCCCGAAGTGGAGCTTACTGCGGCAAGGCGGGTAACACGGTTTTTATCTTTATCCCGCGCGCAAAGTTCGCCTACAAGATTTGCCCCTATGGGATAGCCCGAAATCATGCTGATAAACATTATATACGCAAATTGCGGCGGCAGTTTAAAAACCTTTTTAAGCGGACGGCGCAAAAAGTGTGTCAGAAGGTCGATATTGACTAAGCTTGTGAGCAGCTTTGTAAGGAAAAAAAATGGCAGCAGAGAGGGCAGCACATTTAAGGCAAACAGCGTTATGCCGTTTAAAACTGATTTGCTGTATTTTTGCGGATTGATTATAAACATAATAATTATAACCATAATAATAAGTGTAATAATTAAGCTTTTATCGCTTTTTTTGTTGTTGAAGTTATAAATGTATTTGTCCATAATTTATTGTATTAACGGAGGTTTGTCATTATGAAAAGAAAAAAATTAGGTCTTGCACTTGGCAGCGGCGGAGCGAGGGGCATAGCGCATATAGGTTTTTTAAAGGTGCTAAGCGAAAACGGCATAGAGATTGACTGTATAAGCGGCTCTTCTATGGGGGCGGTTATAGGCAGTATTTTTTGCACAGGCACATCCTGCGAGGAAATGGCAGACAAAGCAAAAATATTAAGACTCAGGGATTTGATAGATATAGAATTTTTGTTCTTTAAAAAAATGGGATTTTTTAAGGGACTTAAAAGGGAAACGATGATAAAAGAATTTCTTTTTGATAAAGATTTCAGCGACTGCGTAATACCTTTCTGCTGCGTTGCGGTAGACATTATGACGGGTGAAAAGATAGTGCTTAACGAAGGCTCGCTGTGCAGTGCCGTAATGGCGAGCAGCGCAATACCTGCGGTTTTTGCGCCGGTAGAGATAGACGGCAGAAAGCTTGTCGACGGAGGCTTGCTTACCAGACTGCCAATAGACGAGACAAGAAATATGGGTGCGGATATAGTAATAGCGGTAGACGTGCTAGGTGATACGCTTACCGCAATGCCGCCGAAAAATATTTTTTCGACACTTATTAGGACAATAAATATTATGGATTGGGAGATAACAAAGCATTCACTTGAAAAGGCGGATTTAGTCGTTACTATAGAGCAGCCCGAGGTAGACCAGTTTGTAACAAAAAACCTTGATAAATCTATCGAGGCGGGTGAAATGGCGGCAAATAAAGCCCTTCCTCTGATAAAAAAACTGCTCGATAATCGATAATATTAAATTAAGCTTTAAAAAAAACAAAAATAAAAGTTTGAAAAAATTTTTAAAGCCTTTATAAAATAGCTTTTTTCAAGCTATTTTTTAGTTGACAATGCTTTTTATCCATTATAAAATATAGTAGTCTTAAAATGCCTGTAACTTTAAATAGCCCCGTATTTAACAGGTATAAGCACATATTATTATAATAGTTTTGGATAAACTCAAAATTATTACTGTTGGAGGAAAAAATGTCTAAAACTTATATGGCTAAGCCATCACAAGTTGAAAGAAAATGGTATATACTTGATGCATCCGGCATTCCGCTTGGAAGGCTTGCAAGTCGTGCCGCTTCTGTTTTGCGTGGAAAAAACAAACCTTGTTTTACTCCCAATGTAGACTGCGGTGACCATGTCATAGTACTTAATTGCGATAAGATATTGCTTACAGGTAACAAGCTGGAACAAAAATTTTACAGGACGCACAGCGGATACCCCGGCGGTTTAAAAGAGATATCTTATAAAAAGCTGATTCAGAATAAATCGGACTTTGCCGTTTACAAGGCAGTTAAAGGTATGCTTCCCAAAAATTCTCTGGGCAGGCAGATGCTAAAAAAACTAAGGGTTTATAAGGGCGGCGAACATAACCACACTGCGCAAAAACCCATAGCTATTAAAATGGATGAGGTTAAGTAATATGGCAAAGATTTCATTAAAGAAAAAGCTGCAGTATTTTGGTACGGGCAGGAGAAAGAACGCTATAGCAAGGGTAAGGCTTTTGCCCGGCGGCAGCGGTGCTATAAATATCAACAAGCGCACTATAGACGATTATTTCGGATTGGATACATTAAAGCTGATTGTACGCCAGCCCCTTGAACTGACGCAGACAGAAGACAAATTTGATATAGAAGTAAATGTTTACGGCGGCGGTTTAACCGGTCAGGCAGGCGCAATCAGGCACGGAATATCAAGAGCTCTTTTGCAGACTTCTGACAAATACAGGGAATCTCTGAAAAAAGCCGGCTTTTTAACAAGAGACCCGAGAATGAAAGAGCGCAAAAAATACGGCCTTAAAAAAGCAAGAAAGGCTCCTCAATTTTCAAAGCGTTAATATTACAACACAAGCCCCCTTATACAGGGGGTTTTTTTCTGTCTAAATATTAGGCTTATTTCCTTGCGTAATATGTCTATTTTTAGCGCCGCCACAAAAAACACCGCAAAGGTATGCTATAATTGCTTAAAAGAAAAGAGTTTTTTTTCGGCGGAATACAAAATGTATAATAAAATATATAAATTTCTTATCGGCTGCGGATTTTGTCCCGTTCATAAGGGCTTTAAGCTGATAATAAGGGCGGTAATAATTCTGTGTCAAAGCGGCAAGCCGCTTACATTAAAAAGCGTTTACGGCACGCTTTCAAAACAATACAACATTTCGGCGGGCAGCGTATGCAAAAATATTATGAACGCCGTAAACTACGCCTCTTTAAAATGCGATATGGATTTATACGAAAAGCATTTCGGCATATTAGCGGGCAGCGGCGGCATTTCC
>JAQVSX010000149.1 GCA_028700355.1 Clostridia bacterium | reverse complement strand
TGTTTGTTACGGAGTAGAGATGATAGACGAAAAAGACTTAGTATGTTCGTTCTGCAAAAAGCCTGGCAGTGAAGTTAAAAGGCTTGTTGCAGGACCGAACGGTATATTCATTTGCAATGAATGCATTAATATTTGTTCTGAAATATTAAAAGAGGACAGCAACTTAATAGATAACTTATCCGGCATTGAGTTAAAGACACCTGCGGAAATTAAAATCAAGCTTGACGATTATATTATCGGACAGGAAAACGCAAAAAAAACGATGTCTGTTGCTGTTTATAACCACTATAAAAGAATACTGAATAATAATACCGAAACTTCTGATGTAGAGCTTGAAAAAAGCAATATTTTACTTCTCGGACCTACGGGTTGCGGTAAAACGCTGATTGCCAAAACACTTGCAAAAATTTTAAATGTGCCATTTGCCATAGTAGATGCGACAACTCTTACAGAAGCCGGCTATGTTGGCGAAGATGTTGAAAATATATTATTAAAACTTATTCAAAATGCTGATTACGATGTAAAAAAAGCAGAAAAGGGCATAATATATATAGATGAAATTGATAAGATAGCTAAAAAATCTGAAAATGTATCTATAACTAGGGATGTAAGCGGCGAGGGTGTTCAGCAGGCGCTGTTAAAAATTATTGAAGGTACGGTAGCAAATGTTCCCCCGCAGGGCGGCAGAAAGCATCCGCATCAGGAATATTTACAAATAGATACATCAAATATTCTGTTTATTTGCGGCGGCGCTTTTGTAGGGCTTGATAAAATTATACAAAAAAGAAAAGATGCAACGACTCTCGGTTTCGGGGGCAGGGTAAACACAGATAAAAAGAAAGAATTAAACGAGCTTATGACGGATATTCAGCCGCTTGATTTAATTAAATTCGGATTAATACCGGAATTTGTAGGGCGTTTGCCCATTGCCGTTTCTGTTGAGGCTCTTGACGAAAAGGCGCTGATAGAAATATTGACAAAACCCAAAAATGCGCTGATAAAACAATATAAAAAGCTGCTTAAAATTGACGGGGTAGATGCCGAATTTGATGACCAGGCTGTCTGCGCCGTAGCTAAAAAGACAATAGAGCTTAAAACAGGAGCAAGGGGGTTAAGGAGCATACTTGAAAATGTTATGATGAAATTGATGTACGATATACCTTCAGATAAAAGTATAGATAAAATAATCATTACAAAAGAAGTAATAACAAAGAAAAAAGACCCTATAATTGTCAGAAAAAGCACTAAAAAAGAAGAGAAAGCCAGTTGATTAATTTATTTAATCTGTTATAATAGAGGTATAGCGACATAATATTTAAGATAAAAGGAGCGGGCAATGCTCGAAGAAAAACAAGATTTACCTAAAAAACATAAATCTGATAATAAATTAGAAATACAGCAGGAGCAGGAAAAAATCACAACGCTGCCGATGATTGCGATTAGAGGCCTTGTGATTTTTCCTTCTATGACTGTCCATTTTGATATCGGGAGAGAAAAGTCCGTAAAAGCCTTAAATTTAGCCGTTGAAAAAAATAATATTATATTTTTATCTGCTCAAAAAAACAGTGTATATAACGACCCCACAATTTCACAAATATATAAAACAGGCACAGTTGCAAAAATAAAGCAAGTATTAAAGCTGCCCGGTGAAAATGTACGGGTTTTAATTAAAGGACTTTACAGGGCGAAAATTGTAAATTATATCAATTCTACAGAATATTTTGAAGTAGATGTATCGCCGCTTAAATCTAAAACCTTTGAAAAAGCGATAGTTGAGGCTTACAAACGCAATGCGCTAAGTTATATTGAAAATATTGCCAAGCTTGATGTTAAGGTTACAAGCGATATAATAAATTTGCTTAAAAACATAGAAAGCGGCGATATGTTTATTGACATTGCTGCGGCTAATGCCCTTTATAAGGAAAAGGACAAGCAGGAGCTGCTTGAAGAAACCGATGTAATTAAAAGGTTTATAAAGCTGAGTCAGATTTTAAATGACGAATTGGAAATACTGAAAATAGAAAAAAAGATTACCAATAAAGTTAAAATGTCTATAGAAAAAAGCCAAAAGGAATATTATTTGCGTGAACAGATTAAGGCTATATCTGAGGAGCTTGGAGACAGCGAAGAAGAAGTTGTAAAATATACAGAGGCTGTAAAAAAGCTTAAAATGCCCAAGGACAGCGAAAACAAGGTATTAAAGGAAATTTCACGGTTGCCTAAAATGCCTTTTTCTTCACCCGAAACGGCAGTGATACGCAACTATATTGAATGGGTTTGCGATTTGCCTTGGAGCAAACAGACAAAGGACAATAAAGACCTTGTATTAGCTAAAAAAATTCTTGATGAGGACCATTACGGCATAGAAAAGGCAAAGGAAAGAATACTTGAATTTCTTGCGGTTCATACCCTTACAAAAAGCTTAAAAGGTCCTATTTTATGCTTTGTCGGACCTCCGGGTGTAGGCAAAACTTCTATAGCTAAGTCTATAGCAAGGGCTCTCGGCAGAAATTATATACGCATGAGCCTTGGCGGCGTGCGTGATGAGGCGGAAATAAGAGGGCATAGAAAAACCTATATAGGCGCAATGCCGGGCAGAATACTCTATCACATGAAAAATTGCGGCTCTGTCAATCCGTTGTTTTTATTGGACGAAATTGACAAAATGTCTTCTGATTTCAGGGGCGACCCTGCAAGCGCAATGCTTGAAGTGCTTGACCCCGAACAAAACAATACATTCAGAGACCATTTTTTAGAACTTCCTTACGATTTGTCTAAGGTGTTTTTTATTACTACAGCAAATACCACCGATACAATTCCCGCTCCGCTGCTTGACAGAATGGAAATAATACAGCTTACGGGCTATACCGAAGAAGAAAAATTGCAAATTGCTAAGAGATATTTGCTGCCCAAACAAGCTGAGGCGAACGGAATTTATATTAACAGCATAATATTATCTGACGATATAATAACCAAAATTATTCAGGATTACACAAGGGAATCCGGTGTCAGAAATTTGGAAAGGGAAATAGCAAATTTGTGCCGAAAGGTTGCTAAAAATTTTGTTGAGAAAAATGTAAA
>JAQVSX010000148.1 GCA_028700355.1 Clostridia bacterium | reverse complement strand
TATGCAATGCAAAAACGATAAAAATAGATATATTTTGCACACACACACTATCAAAATAAATAAGCCGTTATCAGAAGAAGTGCATTTCTATCGAAAGAGGATGATATTTATAACTTTACAAATAATAATTTTACAAAGTGAAATGATATGATATAATCATATATAATATTTAATAACAAGTTGCCTTATCAGCCATTTTCTGATAACCGACATCTATATCTATATAAATAATAACATTTAATAGGGGATAAGTAATTAATATAAAAAACAAACAGGTATCAACACTGCGTAAAATGCTCGACCTTTTTTACGCATTAATTACGGTATTGGCTATGGCAATTCATTTGCCTTAGCCTAAAACGATAGCCCGTTAAAAAACCGTTTTTGCCCTTGTGGCATAGGTTTTAGGGCGGGTAAATAGGGGTCAAAATAGAGGGGGGGCATATATTTGACTGCGTCCTATATGCCCCCCCAGCCCCCCCAGCCCCCCCGGGTGTCTACAACCCTCTATTTTACTGGCGATACAAGAAAACTTTGTACTAAAAATTGATAGAAATTATGCGTAAAAAACGTGTTTTACGAGGCTGGCAGAGACAAACTGTTCAATCAGTGTTACGCTTACAGAGATAATCCCGTCACCTCGATTATGCCGCGAAAGTCGCAGAGGGGATAGGTAAAGCGGATATGATAGGCTTTACAGCCGAACGGCTCAAATAAGTGAAAAATATAATAGGGGAATAAAGAAAAATAAGAGGCGTCAGCCTCATAATAGTAAACACACATAAACACATTAAAGGATTAAATAAATACCTTTAAGCCGTTCGCAAAGCCGTATAATCATATACGCTGGGTTCCTGCCCCGAATGCGAACGTGGAATAAAAGAGGGGATTAGTAACACTGCGTAAAATACAGATTTTACGCAGTGTTGATATAGTAAAACCAATAAATAAGGAGTTTTTATAAATACTAAAGTTAATTCACGCGGTTTACATCAAATTTACGATTTAATTTATAATATATGCTGCAATAAAATAATTCTATAATTACTATATTCTTTATATAGTTTTTATAAGATTTTATTTAATAGCCTTTTACAGATTTTCAATTGTTAATAATACTTGATTTAATAATCTTTTTATACTAAAATAATATTATGACAAATGATTATATTAATGAAAAAAATAGAAATAATTACATAAAGCTGAAGAAATTAATTAAGAATATGCCCTCTTTTTGCAGCAATTATTTTCTTGGTATAGAACATACTACATCACTTCTGACACGTATAAATTACGCTTATGACCTGAATGTGTTTTTTTATTTTCTTGTAAACGAAATCGATTTTTTTAAAGATAAAAGTATTTTTGATATATCTGCAAGCGATTTAGAGGCAATTAATACTGTCGATTTAGAGCATTTTTTAAGCTATCTTTCCTATTATAATTATTACGGTAAGGAGTGCAGCAACAACGAAAAGGCAAAAGCAAGAAAGCTTTCCGCCGTTAAGTCGTTATTTCAATATCTTTTTAATAAAGATATGATTATTTCAGACATTACACAAAAAATCAAAGCCCCCAAACTGCACGAAAAGGAAATTGTCAGGTTAGAGACTGACGAAGTTGTCAAACTGCTAAATATTGCAGAAAACGGCAATAATCTGTCTGAGGGGCAAAAACGCTTTCATAAAAACCTTAAAGAGCGTGATTTGGCTATTTTAACTTTGTTTTTAGGTACGGGAATAAGAATCAGCGAATGTGTGGGCATTAATATACAAGATATTAATTTTGATAATAATTCTTTTAAGGTTTTGCGTAAAGGCGGCAATGAAGCTATATTATATTTTTCTGAAGAGATAGCAAATGCGCTTAAACCGTATTTAATATGGCGCAGCAAAAAATTAGCCCAAAAAAATATTCAGGAAGATGCCCTTTTTATTTCTTTGCAGCTAAAAAGAATCAGTATGCGTGCCGTAGAAAATCTTGTAAAAAAATATTGCAAAATAATAACGCCGTTAAAGACCATTACCCCGCATAAGCTGAGAAGTACATATGGAACTGCGCTTTACCGTGAAACTAAGGATATATATATAGTTGCCGACGTTTTAGGGCATAAAGATGTTAATACGACAAAAAAGCATTACGCAGCGATAAGTGATGATATCAGAAGACAGGCAGCGTCAAAAGTAAAATTACGGGATGATGATAAAATTCTTTAAACAAATGTTTGCTTTTGTATTTATTTTATGATATAATTTTATTATCATTAATTATGAGGTGAAAGTTATGGGAAAAACAATTGAAGATAAGCTTAAAAATGTGTTAAGTTTTATAGTGTCTTACACCGAAGAAAATGGGTTTCCCCCTTCTGTGCGTGAAATAGGCGCTAATCTGTCAATAAAATCTACTGCTACAACTTATTATTATTTAGAAAAGCTTAAAGAGCAGGGTTATCTGAAAAAAACCAAATCTAAAAACCGAGCAATTGAAGTAATTAATAAAAATAAAATCAGTTATAAATCTGTTCCTCTTATTGGAAAGGTAACCGCAGGCATACCGATTACCGCAGTTGAAAATATCGAAGAGTTTATTCCCCTGCCTTCCAGTATGTTTAAATCAAACGATTTGTTTATGCTCTCTGTATGCGGAGAAAGCATGATTGATGCCGGAATTTATGATGGCGATGTAATTATTGTAAATCGGCAGGATTTTGCAGATAACGGCGATATAGTCGTTGCGTTAATAGGCGACGAAGCTACTGTTAAAAGGTTTTATAAACAAAAAGATTGTTTTGTGTTACATCCTGAAAACAAAAAAATGAAAGATATTGTCGTAAAAGAGCTTTCTATATTAGGCGTTGTAAATGGATTACTGAGAAAATACTGATTATTTCCTTATATAACAAAGAATACATAGTACATTGTTTTGCATAGTACTATGTATTTTTATATTTAATCGCAATATATCGATATATTTTTAGTTATATTTTTATGTCTTCCTGAGATTCGTCAAGCAAATGATTGTATTTAATTAATATCGGGTTAATATATTCCTCTATTAATTCTTCCACTTGCTCTGCAGCCCTGCCAGTAAAGCTTT
>JAQVSX010000147.1 GCA_028700355.1 Clostridia bacterium | reverse complement strand
GTAAGTCTTTTATGCTCCTCGCAGTATCTGCTTTCTGTAAGATTCGGACATTCCGGATAGCTGCACGGCTTTAGTGGCTTTTTAGGCATATTAATTTCCTCCTGTTTTACGACATAAGAAAAGGAGCGTCTCCGCTCCCTAAATGCGTGCTTTTACTCACGCTAACCTAATCGGTCTTAATTTTAGCATTGACAACTCCTAAACTTTTGCCATATAAATGTTCTCCTCAATTTTATTATAACATGGGTTTTGTCCAATTTCGTCCAAAATCGCACAGTAATTGTCCAAAAATTGTCCAAAAATGTCCAAGTATTGTCCAAAAAGTCGTCTAATTATATGCCATGATAAGTGCAATATTGTCAATAGCCTTGTTTAACTTATAATAAAATGTACTTTTTGGTATGTATAATTTAGAAATTATCTGCTTAATCGATATTTTTTCAATATATAGCCATGTAATTATATTATAACTTTCCTCATCAAGTACGCTTATGCATTTTTCTAGATTTTCTAGGTTTCGGGAAATATCTTCGGTAGCCAACCCAATTTCCACCTTTCCTTTGTAAATGTGATAATTTTTCAAATACTTCCTTATCTGTTCCGTTGTAAATTGCATTTTCTACCTCCTTAGGCAACCCTATTAATCTATAACAAGGCATACCTGCCTCTTTACGCCTTTCTGATTCTCTTAATTCAAGTACCCAATCATTTTTATTCGCAAACATTAGGTCAATTTTTGTATCTAACCAACTTTTTATCAGTCCTTCGTCTTCAATGTCTTCTGTCCAGTCTTCGGCAAAACAAATACCTCTCAACTCCCATATCTGCATTAATCCAAATTTATCGCCTTTGAAGAAAAAAAACATCAGCATTTTATCGAAAACATTATCATAATAATTTATACGGAGATAATAACGGTTTAATTTATCGAAATTATTTATGTAATATTCACACTCATTCTTTATTTCAGTTCTCGGCATAGGCATATCTCCTATTATATTTTCATAGTCAAATTTCGCCTCTTCAGTTATTACAACCTTATTAATTATTATCTCCGTTTCCATAAGTTACTCCTTGCTTAGCGCCTGTATAACTTGCTTTGTTTCTTCAACCGAGCGCACTACCAAAGCATATCCGCCCGCCTTTAATATTCTTCTTATTGTTACCTCTTGCAAAATTGTCGGTTTATTCTTTCCAACCTTAACCTCTAACGCAATGAATTTGCCTTTAAAACAAATTATTATATCGGGTATTCCCGCAGTTCCAAATTGTCCGCCGTGTTCCTTCCAGCAAAACAGTTCAGGAACGGCCTTTAAATATTGCATAATTTTTTTTATTAAATCTTTTTCTTTCATTTTTTTCCTTTAATATATAAGTGTCAACCTGTCGAAGTGTCGAAACAGACACTTACTAAACATACGACACAACAGGTTCTCTATAAATTTATATTTTTTATATTTTTATTTGCGACGCTTCGACACTTACGACATATAGTTTTATAGAGAAAGTGTCGATTAATCCTTATAAATTGTTTTTTAGTATACAGGCATATAAGGTAATTTTTTTATATAAATTTTTCTCTCTACTAAAACATCCGTCACATCCGTCATATCCGTCACTATCTGTCACTCTTATGACACCTATACACATAGTGACAGAGAATGAAAGTTGGTGTATATAGATATATACCTTTTTACAGGGTTTTTATAGGTTTTCTTAACACTGTTTTAGTGACGGTTTATGACGGACAGTGACGGTTATGACGGTTGTGACAGTATATAGAGATATATATAAATTAATCATTTTCACCGTCACTCTCCGGGTTTATGCTCTGCTGCCATTGTCTGGAATAAGGTACTCTTTTTTGTAAAGACACTGTTCTGGCGCTGCCGCTTCTGCTTGTTTTACAAATTATATTATCGTTAAATAACAGCTTATCGGCATACCTTTTTACCGCCCTGCCCATATCGGGCGAACTCTTATCAATATCAAAGAAGTCTTTACAGATTATAACCATATCTGATGCCGTCCCCTTCCATCCGCCGGGATTGATTTCAATTATCTTTTTGGCTGTTTTGACCGCAGGCTCATTTTCATATTCTTGTCTTTCTTCCCTTATCTTAATTTCTTCTGCTGAACCAAGCTTTTCCCATCTATGCAGAGCCTTGTTTAATATAACGGCGATTTCGGTTTCCTCCACGTCTCTGCCCGTAATTGATAAAACAGTATTTTCATCTGTTCTTTTCTTCTTACTTAAAATATATATATTATCGCTGCAGGCCATAAGGCCGTTTGTGCCGGATATCCTGTTGAATATATCGCTGTCATCCGAGGCTTTCCTTAAATGGTGTATCAAAATTACAGCAACCTTATACTTGTCCGCAAAGCTTTTAAGCATTGTTGCCTCCCTGTAATCGTAACCGTACGCGTTTTCTCCTTTTTTCTGTGATCCGCGTATTTTCTGAAACACATCAATTACAAATAGTTTCTTTTCAGGGAAAACAAGCATTTCCTCTTCAAGCTGTCCTATAAGTCCGTTTTCTAAGGTCTTACAGTGCTGTTCTATATAAAAATTTGAACTCGCTTTGTTATTATTAAGAACCAGGTTAAGCCTCTTTTGCAGCCTTTCCTCGCCGTCTTCCAGAGCATAATAATGGCATACGGATTTATTAGTTTCATATCCTAAAAATGATTTGCCTTCAGCTATGGCGCAGCACATCTGCATCATCATCCAGCTTTTACCCGCTTTGGAAGGCGCGCATAATAAGTTTAATCCCGTAGGCAAAAACCCTTTGACCACCCATTGTTTAGGGGAAATTGCTTTTTGCTGCAGCTCGATACCAGATACAGCTTTGCCCGAATAATACTTTAACCTTGCTTTTTTTGTTGCTGCAATAATATTCTCTTTTAGCTTTGCGCTGTCAGCAACAAGCATTTCATTGGGGTCTTTGCAATCGCCTGCAATATTAGCTGAATCAAACTTTATGTTGTTTTCAAACAACAAATTTGCAAGGTCCTGAGAGGCGTTCCTTCCCGCCTCATCGTTATCAAAACATAGTATCAGTGTCTTATTAAACTTTTTCTTTTTTACTTCCGG
>JAQVSX010000005.1 GCA_028700355.1 Clostridia bacterium | reverse complement strand
TACCCAGCCTAAATTATTGTTGTACAGCACTGTTCCGCTTGAACTTTCTATCATTCCCGGAATTCCTGCGCCTATTGCCGCTATGTCCTTTGTTTCAAGCCCTATGCAGTTTAACATTCTGTTTATAATAACAGCTATGTTTTTTATTACGCTTTCCGCATCTGTGCTGCCTGTTTTAATTTCGTCTTTTATAAGTACCTTACCGCCGCGGTATAAGCCCCCCTTGATATTTGTACCGCCTAAATCTATACCTGCGTAAAGCATACGCTTTCCCTCCGTAAAGATATCAATCTTTTAAATTGTCAAAACCGCTTTTTTTAACAAAACTGTTATCCTTGGCAAAGCCCGATTTTGAATTGCCTAAATAAGAGCCAAAACTGCCGAAGGATTTTTTTGGCTGAGTGCGTGTATTGTTGTCTTTTGCGCTGTCATTATAGCGTGGCCTTTTATTGTCCTTATTATCGTTATAACGTGTTTTGATATTATTCGGTGTAATTACAATAAAGCGGTTAGGCTCCTCGCCTTCGCTCTCTGTGGTAACATTTGTATTTTTTTGCAAAGCAGAATGAATTATTCTTCTCTCAAAAGGATTCATAGGCTCTAAAGAAACTTTTCTGCCCCTTTCGACAGCCTTATCCGCTAACTTGTCGGCTAAGGATATTAAAGTTTTTTCTCTCTTAATGCGGTACTGCTCACAGTCAATAATTATTTTCTTAAATCTTTTACCTTCGCTGTTTGCTATTACAGAAGATAAATACTGTACGGCATCCAAAACGTCTCCGCGGTATCCTATTATTTTTCCGCTGTCCTTTCCGCTCAGCATTATTAAAGCTTTTTCTTCATTTTCTTCAAGTTCTGAAGATATATCAAAATTCATTTTCTTTAAAAGACGGTCTATAAATTCCTGAGCTTTTTGTCCTTCACTTTGTCTTTCCGTTATAACAATCTTGGCTTTTTTTAAAAAGCCGCCCATATCGATAATTTCAATTTCAACTTCTTCTTTGTTTTTGCCAAGCTCCGCCAAACCTTTTTCAATTGCTTCTTCTATCGTCGATGCCTTTACTTCTATTGATTTCATTATTTATACTCCTTAAAAAAATATAAAAATTTATTTTCTTCTATATGTGATTTGTTCAAGTTTTTGCTGTTTAAGCTTTTTCATTTTAATTGCCACAATATTATTAATCATTATTGTGGCTAAAAGGCTTAAGGTAGAGTTTGTTATAATATACAGCGTAAATACGCTTGAATAAGAAAAAGCAAATACGCCGAGCATTAACGGAAAAAGTATAAGCATAAATTTCATCATACCGCCGCTCATAGCCCCCGAGCCCATCTGCTGCGTTGACTGCTGTGTTTTCTGCATTATAAACTGAGATAAAAACGAAACGCCCACGGCAAGCACAATCAGAATATAAAAACCGTTGCCGCTGCCTTTTGCCTCCCTTATGGGTTCCATAATTTTATCATAATCTCTTTTTGCAATAATATCGTCATATTGTCCGTTATAATAATCTTCTATATCCTGCTTATTTAAGCTCATTGCGCCTACACCGAAATTTGTTTTTTTGCTTACATTAAAAAATTCCTCAAATGTAGGTATGGGATTTGCCGACGCTACAAAATTTAAAAAACCTTCGGCATAAAGCACATCGGGCCTCCAAGGGTTTTTTATCCAAAACCAAGGGGGATTAAGTTGGTTGTATTTTTCTGTTAATTTTGCGTCAATAACCGCTTTATCGGCTTCATCGTCGGGGTCTAAGCTTTCTTGCTCAATCATTTGGTTGTATTCTATTACAAGCTTATTATAAGTGTCGGCGTTTCTGTATGTCGCATAAGCATTAAGCCCCGAAAATACTGCAATAAAAAGACCTAATGTAAGCAGTGTGGGCAGGCATGCGCCGCCTACCGAATAACCTTCTTTTTTAAGCAAGGGCAGCATCCTCTGATTATATAGCTGTTTATCCCCCCTGCATTGCTTTTCGAGTTTTTCAAGCTGCGGCTTTAATTCTTCCATTATCACCGAATTTTTTTTCATTTTATATCTGCTGATATAATCGAGCGGAAAGGTGAGAAGTTTTAATAAAATCGTAAAAACAATCATTGTCCATGCGGCGCTGCCTATTGCGCTGTTTAACGGGTCTAATATCCAGCCAAGCCAGCCCCAACCGGGACCGTTAACCTTTGGCACAAGCATAATTGCGCTGTTTAAAAAAGCCATTTAATTTCTCCTTTTATATTGTCTGCAACGGGGTCAAAGCCGCCTTTACTGAAATGGTTACACTTTAATATGCGCCTTAACGCCATAAAGCTGCCCTTAATTGCGCCGTGCTTTTGCAATGCCTCGGCGGCATATTGAGAGCAAGAGGGCGTATATCTGCACCCGCTTATAAATAAAGGCGAAAGAAATTTTTTGTAAATTTTTATAAAAAATATTAAAATGTGTTTCATAGCATAACGGTATTATTATTGACTTTTATCCTTAAATATAATCTATTGCCTTAAAAACATAGATGTTTTTTTTAAAAGATATTCCACAGATGCGCTGATTTTTTTATAATCGTCATTTATAATAGCTTTTCTCGCAATAAATACATAATTATAATCTTGTTTTAAAAATGGTATATGCTTTGCGAAAGCCTCTCTTATACGCCTTTTTATCTTATTGCGGACTACGCTTTTTCCAACCTTTTTAGAAACAGAAAAACCAACTTTAAGATTATCACAGCCTGTCCTTACATATACAAGAACAAGATTTTTACAGGCATAATACTTTCCTTTTTTATATGTGAAACTAAAATGACTGTTTTTTGTTAAGCGGTAAGCGGCTTTCATTATACTCCCTAAAAAGATTGTGTAAAGGCAAAAAACCTGTGGTATATGTATTTGCGCCTTTGCTGAAAAAAAGCCGTATGCACTAAGAACATACAGCTAATTATCTTAAAACAAAAAGTTATTGGCATTAGAAAACTTATACCAACTATTAATTTAAGCCGATAATTTTTTTCTGCCCTTGTTGCGCCTTCTTGCCAAAACCTTTCTGCCGCTGTTAGTCTTCATTCTTTTTCTGAATCCGTGAACCTTATTTCTCTGTCTCTTTTTTGGTTGATATGTCCTCTTCATAATATCCTCTGTTAGCTGTAATTATATATAATTTTATTTCTTTAAAAACAAGTGTTACTATTATACTTTAATTTATATATGCTGTCAAACAATTTTATAGAATTATTTACCCAGACAGAATCTGCTGAATATGTTGTCGATAACGCTTTCTATTGAGTTTTCTCCCGTTATTTCGCCTAAGGTTTCCCAAGCCTCCCGCAGATTGTGGGCGAGCATATCCATATACATAATATCAATTTTCTCTATGATATTTTGTATTATGGCAGCCGCCCTTTTTACAGCGTCGTAATGCCTGTAATTTGTAAGTATTAGCCCGCCGGCATAAGCCTTTCCGATTAGCATTTGATAAAGCATAGATTTAAGCCTTTCAATATTTTTTCCGCTGAGCGCCGAAACGCTTAAATCAAAGCCCTCTGCCGCCTTGTTATTGTTTATGTCGCTTTTGCTCAGTACCTTGATATGCTTTTTACCCTTTAATAAATTTAATATCTCGGTATCTTCCTGCGATAATTTAATGTCTTCGGCAAGAAACACCGCTCCGTCGCTTTGCCGTATATATTTTTTAGAAATCTCTATACCCTTTCCCTCTATTATTTCGCTGCTATTGCGTATTCCCGCTGTGTCAAAAATATTAAAAAGCACGCCCTTGTAAATATAGCTGCCTTCTAAAGCGTCTCTTGTAGTTCCGGCAATATCTGTAACAATTGCCCTGTCATAACCGAGCAGAGCGTTAAAAAGGCTTGATTTACCGACATTGGGTTTGCCGCAAAGCGCTACCGTTACGCCTTCCTTTATATGTTTGCCGCTACTATAACCCTTTGCCAGCGTTTTAAGGCTTTCATTTATACCGATTAAAACCTCTGCAAAATGCTTTTTATCTGCCAAATCAATATCTTCCTCGCTATAATCTATAGAAACTTCGGCATATGAAAGCAGTTCTTTCAGCACTTCCTGCAACTTTTGTATCCGCCTTGAAAGTTTTCCGTCAGCCAAATCAGATGCCGCCGTTAGCGCCGCCTCGCTTTGTGCATTTATTAAATCTATAAGCCCTTCGCACTCGGCAAGGTCAAGTTTGCCGCTGATAAATGCCCTTTTTGTAAATTCGCCGCACTCCGCAAGCCTTGCGCCGCTGTCTATTACCGCCTTGATTATGGAATTTAACAATACCACGCCGCCATGACAATGAAATTCTATAACATCTTCGCCCGTAAAGGAATTAGGCTCTTTAAAATAAACGCAAAGGCAATTATCTGCAAAGCCTTCGGCAGTCAGCCTGCCATAATACATTTTAGAAGGCGCAAAATCATTTGCGGGCTTGCCGCTGTTTGCCCTGAAAAGCTTTGACGCAATAATTAAGCTGTCATTACCGCTTATTCTTATTACTCCTACGCCGCCCGTTCCTATCGGGGTGGCTATTGCACATATTGTATCGTTACGCATACTTGCTTACCTTTAATCTTTAAAGTTTTTCTAATCATATTTTTTTAAATGCAGCATTAATACCGCAATATCCGCAGGGGAAACGCCGCTTATCCTTGAAGCCTGAGAAATGCTAAGCGGGCGAATACTATCAAGCTTCTGCCTTGCCTCTATTCTTAATCCCTTTATAGAAAAATAATCGATATTAAGAGGCAAACTTTTGTTTTCAAGTTTAGACATTTTGTTTATAAGCTGCTTTTCTTTTTTTAAATATCCCTGATATTTAATTTCGTTTTCGGCATAATCAAGCAATAATTTTTCCTCGCCGCGAAAAACATTGAGATATTTTATTAAATCATCCATAGATATTTCGGGGCGCTGCAATAACTCCTTTAATTTTAAGCTGCCGCAAAACTTAGGCTGGTTTTTATCTTTAAACAGCTTTTCGGTCTGCTTTGCAGTAAACTTTTCTTCAAGCCCCTGCATAATATTATCAGTCGCAGCTTTGCGCTCGTTAAATTTTTTCCATCTGAAATCATCTACAAGCCCTATTGCCCTGCCTTTTTCGGTAAGTCTTAAATCGGCATTGTCCTGCCTTAGTATTATTCTGTATTCCGCCCTCGAAGTCATCATTCTGTAAGGCTCCTGCGTTCCCTTTGTTACAAGGTCGTCTATCAATACGCCTATATAGGCATCATATCTCGATAAAATAAAGGGAGGCTTTTGCTCTAAATAAAGCGCCGCATTAATACCTGAGATTAAACCCTGCGCCGCCGCCTCTTCGTACCCCGAAGAGCCGTTTATCTGCCCCGCAAAATACAGTCCTTTTATGGTTTTTAAGCATAGCGTGCTGTCAAGCATAAGGCTGTCTATACAGTCGTATTCAATGGCATAAGCATATCTTGTCAATTTAACATTGCTCATTCCTATTATTGTAGAATACATCTGCTGCTGCAAATCGACAGGCAAAGAAGTGCTTGCCCCTGAAAGATAAACCTCCGCTGTGTTTGCGCCCTCGGGCTCTATAAAAACCTGATGCCTTGTCTTATCGGCAAAGCGCACTACCTTGTCTTCTATGCAGGGGCAATATCTGGGGCCTTTTCCCTTTATGCCGCCGCTGTACATCGGCGCTCTGTCTAAATTTGCCCTGATTAAATTATGGGTTTGTTCCGTTGTATAGGTTAAATAACAGGGCATCTGTTCTTTATTCAGCGGCGGATTTAAAAAGGAAAACGAATATATATCGCTGTCGCCGTTTTGACGTTCCATTTTTTCATAGTCAAGCGTTCTGCCGTCTGCCCTTGCCGGCGTTCCCGTTTTAAACCGTCGCAGATTCAGCCCTAAATCTATAAGGTTTTGAGAAAGGCTGTCTGCTGAAGAAAAACCCGAAGGACCGCTGCTTTTTCTGTACTCCCCCGTAATTATCTCTGATTTTAAATATACACCGCAGGCGACTATTACCGCACTTGCAATATACCGCTCGCCGTAGTTGTTTATTACTCCGCATACCTTATTGTCCTTTACCGATATGCCAACGATTTCCATTGTCGCAAGGTCAAGGTTTTCTGTGCTTTCAAGCCGCCTTTTCATTACGCTGTGATAAAGATATTTATCTGTCTGAGAGCGCAAACTTTGCACCGCCGCACCCTTGCCTTTATTAAGCATTCTAAGCTGTAAACACGCCTCGTCCGCAGCCAAACCCATTTCTCCGCCAAGCGCATCGATTTCACGCACCAAATGACCTTTGGCAGTACCACCTATTGAAGGATTGCATGCCAATAATGCGATGTTGTCAAGGCTTACGGACGTAAGCAATGTCTTATGCCCCTTTCTTGCGCAGGCAAATGCCGCCTCGCAGCCGGCATGTCCCGCGCCTATTATTATTACTTCGTATTCTTTCATATTGTATGCGAACATATGTTTATATTATTATATACTTTCGATATATTGTTATAAGGGAAGTTTATCTGCATTTTTTCTGGGATATATTTTAGCAGTCCTCTTTATTTTTTTAATTACTATTAAAGACCTTTTATAACCTTCTCCTATTGTATATTTATTAATATCGACTATTTTTCCTCCCAAAATATTAATCGCTTTTTCAGCGCCTTGCAATTCTTTCTCGGTATCGGTCTTATATGCAATAAACAATCCACCAATTTTTAAATGCGGCAAAGCGTATTCGCACAAAAGTGGCAGTAAGGCGACCGCCCTTGCGGTAACCCTGTCAAAGCTTTCCCTTAAATTTACAGCATCTTCTATCCTAGAATGTATACACTTGCAATTATCTAATTTTAAACGGCTTACAGCTTCTTCTAAAAATGTTACACGCTTATTAAGCTTGTCAATCATCGTTAAATTAATTTTATTATTTAATATTTTAAGCGGCAATGACGGAAAGCCCGCCCCCGCCCCTATATCGCAAAGGCTGATATTGCCCTCAAAGTATTTCAAGCCGCAGGCGCTGTCAACAAAATGTTTAATTACGACATCTTCAAATCTTGTTATTGCCGTTAAATTAAATTTGTTATTCCACTCTGTAAGCAGATTATAATAGTCTGAAAACTTTGCGGCATTGTCGCCGTCTATATTTATTTTAACCTTACTAAATTCTTTTATAATAAAATCTTTCATTTAAAAATTATATCAAATTTAGATATTAATGTAAAACATTGAAACGCCGTCAAAAAAATTGAATTGTTTCACGTGAAACATTAATAAACATTAATTAAGCAAGTTTATAAAATGTTTCACGTGAAACAATTAAGGGAGCTAATCAAACAGCTCCCTTCTTTTTTATATGTATTTATAAAAAGTTTAAGGCTCTTCCGTGGGCAGCGGTGTTGTCTCTGCGGTGGGCTGCGGTGTAGGTTCGGCGGTAGCCTCGGCGGTAGGCGCAGGTGTACCCTCAGGGTCGGGCTCATTGTTTTCGCCTCTAATTATTTTATTTAATATTTCTTCTATGTTAATATTATCGGTAATGTATTTAGGCAATGGATTGCTTTCCCATATAACGGAGCCGATTGCCGACTTATCGATTGTGCTTCTGATTTGGGTTTTCAAATCTTGGCTTTCGCTTTCAGGGTCTACGCCTCCCAAAACAAAAGAGCCGATTGTAAATATGATAACTACTGCAAGTGCGCCCTTTAATATGCCTATTACTCCGCCTAGAAGCCTATTTAAGCCCCTTAAAGAACTGCTCGTTCTGAGTATTGCTTTTGTAATTGCTTCTACTATCGCAACAACTATTCTTATTACAATAAATGTAAGTATTACAGCTATCACAAGCATAATTGCCTGAGTTACCACGGGCGCAAGAATGTCGACCAAAGAACTGTTTGCCACATTTGTATTTGCAATTGAGCCGCTGATAGCCGTAGCAAGCGCTTTGGAAATAGGATCTGCAATAGCGGCGGGTAGTTTTAACTGCGCCATTGCCTGAGCAATAAGATTTTCAATATTTTCCGCACCTATCGGCGATGTAAGCAAATGCCCCTCTACGCCTTCGGGATTAAACAAGTCTGTAAGAAACTTTACAGACCAATTCTGTATAGAGCTTCTAATTCCAAAAGTATCTCCAATCAAATCAACAACTGTTGACGCAAGCAGTATAGCTATAATCAAAGAGACAAGTCCGCCAATCAAGCTCAAAATAGAATCAATAAAGCCTTTTTTGATGCCTACAAAAAAAGCAATAACCAAAATGGCAAGTATACCTATGTCTATATATGTAAGCGCCATAATTTCCTCCTATTATTAATATACTTTATGCAAATTATTATTAGAGCATTTTTATTGTATTACTTTAATTGTACTACAATATATATTGCTAGTCAATATAATATTAAAAATTTTTTATATTTGTTTAATTCGTTATTGCCGCAAGTAATACACTTTAATATTTCTATGTTATAAAAAATACTCATTTGTCTATAATTAACAAGCAATTAAAAAAATATACCTAAGTATTAAGGAAAAGCAAATGCATATAGTTAATACAGCAAATTCCGGTTACAAATACAATATTATGAGCGCAGTATATAATATGATAGAATACGATAACTTGCTCCCCATAATTTTATGTATAGGCAGCCCCGATGTCGCAGGCGACAGCTTAGGTCCCCTTACAGGGCATTTGCTTACGCATAAATACAATATACGAACATTTGTTTATGGCACTATAGGCCGCCCAGTGTATTGCAGCAATGTTATAGATGTTTACCGTTTTATTCGTGAAAAACACTGCGCTAAAATATTGGCAGTTGATGCCGCTTTGGGATATCAGTTAAATACGATAAATATATTTAAAGGCGGAATCAGACCTGCCGCCGCGCTAAATAAAAATTTACCACTGATTGGCGATTATTCTATCACCGCCAATGTCAGCTACTGCGCAAATAATAATTATGTCTCGCTCAGGTGGGCAGACAAAAAAAGCATTGCGGCTATGGCAGACAATATCGCTTTTGCCATAAGCGACGCAGTTATGCTGCGCAAAATTATTTTTGCTCAAAAAGCAGTATAAGCCTTTATGAATAAACGCTTTTTTTAAGTATGCACACATCGGGCATATTGCGGTATTTCTGAGCGTAATCGAGTCCGTACCCTATAACAAAATGATTGGGGATTTTAAAGCCCAGATAATCCGCCTCTATTTCTATCTCTCTCCTGTCAGGCTTGTCTAGCAGTGCGCAAATCTTTATCGAAGCGGGGGCGCGTCTTGCAAGCATATTTTTTAAATAAGAAAGCGTAAGTCCGGTATCTATAATATCTTCAATTATTATTACATGCCTGTTTTCAAGACTTTTATCGGTATCCTTAACCACCTTTACTTCTCCCGAAGAAGTCGAGGCTGTTCCATAGCTCGATATTGCCATAAACTCTATTTCAACGGGAATATTCATTTCCCTTATCAAATCGGCAAAAAATATAAAAGAGCCCTTTAATATGCATATCAGCAGCGGATTTTTATCTTTGTATTCCTCTGTCAGTGTTTTGGCAAGCTCCTTTACCTTTTGCGCAATCTGCTCTTTAGAGATAAGCACGCTTTCGGCATCGTTGTACAAACTCATTGCAATTATCCTCCGTAAGTGATTTTATATATTTTTTTAGTATTTTTATCAATTTTAACATCGTCGCTGATATCATACGGAAACAGTATAAGCACGTTATTTTTGTCGCATAAAAGCGGCAAACTGCCTCGTAACCTTTTGGGAACCTTAATATCGGTCAGATAGTCGGAAAGCGATTTTCTGCCGCCCTTGTACCTTTTAAAGCTGTCCCCTTCCTCCCTGAATCTGAAAACGCAGGACCCCGCCTTATCGGCATCAATAAAAAATGCGCCTTTTTGGCTGAAATCACAGCCGTCGGCATTTGAAACTGTTATTTTATAACCTCCTAAATATACCGTACCCAAGCAAAAAGGTATTACTGTTTCTTCGCTGCGCTTTTTTGTTTTTTCAAATACCAGCCTGTCGTATTCTCTGTAAACATTAATGCCGCCGCAGGCATTTATTACGCTTCCGTTTTCTTTACTGATTAAAGAAGCAATGTCATTTAAAAAAACGCTTTTAATATCCTTGCAACCCAGCTTTTGCAGGCAATACTTTGCGGCATATTTTAAAAGCACGGTGTCGCAAGGCAGCATAATATATATTTCTTCTCCGCTTATTGTAACATAACTTTGGGATAATTTTTGTATATATTCGGTTTCTTCTTTAACTATATCACTCAGCCTTGCTATATTTACAGTTGCCCCGTTAAAGCGCTTATCTATAAGCGGCAGCAGTTTGTTTCTTATATAATTTCTGCTGTACGAATTATCGCTGTTTGTGCTGTCTGTTTTATATTCTATATTGTTTTGTTTTACATAGCTTTCTATTTCCGCTTTGGGCGTATTTAGCATGGGCCTTATTATGCCCAATGAATTATCAATCTGCATTCCGCATATGCCCTTTAAACCGCTGCCCCTGAAAATATTAAACAGCACAGTTTCGGCATTATCATTAAGGTTATGAGCGGTAAATATTTTAGAACATATGTTTTCGCTTATTAGGCTATAAAAATATCCGTATCTGATATTTCTCGCCGCCTCCTCAATACTTTGCTTGTTTTCCCTTGCATATTTAAGTGCGTCTGCCTTTAAAAAATAAAAAGGTATGTCCCTGTCGGCGCAGTATTTCTCAACAAAAAGGCTGTCGCCTTGCGACTCAGCGTCCCTTATGCCGTGCTCTACATTTACGCAGATAAGGTCAAACCCATATTTATGCTTAATTGACAAGAGGCAGTGCAGCAGCGCCATAGAATCGCTTCCGCCCGAAACGGCGCAGCCTATCACATCGCCTTTTTTTATCAGTTTATATTTGTCAATAGTTTGTTTTACCGAAATCATATTATAATTATTATAATATAAATGAAAATATAATACAAATAATTAATTGCACGGCATAAACATAAAAGTTGTTACAGCTGCATATATATCCGCATTGTAAGCACGGTCATATCGTCTTTTGGAGTTATTACGACGCCAAGCGCCTTATGCAAAATATTTTCGGCAAGCTGCTGAGGGTTGGAAGTCGTTTCCGAAAAGATAAATTCGCTTAGAGCGTCGCTGTCTCCGAAAGCTTCAAAAACGCCGTCCGAAACCAATACAATTATATCACCGCTGCGGACTTTTTTTGCCGTAACCGTAGGGGTTAGCTCTTCAAGTATTCCGGCGGGCAGAGCGTTGGATTCTATAACCTCGGTTTTTGTCTTACTCTTTATATAGCCCTGAGGGCAGCCAAGTTTAATAAAATCGCATATTCCGTCGCTTAAATTTATTGCGCATATATCTATAGCGGCAAAGTTATCGTCCCCGCCCACATTTAAAAACCTGTTTACTGCGGACAGTATCGTACCGCTGTCAAAGCCTGCACGATAAAAATTTTCTACCATTCCTATTGCCATACTGCTTGTCTTTTCGGCGTTTTCTCCGCTGCCCATACCGTCGCTTAAAACCAACAAAAATTTATCGTCGGAAATTCTTGTAAGGCAGTGGGTGTCTCCGCTGATGTTTTTTCCTTCCTTTGCCGTACCCGCCGCACCAAAAATAACATCGTACTTTGGGGCGGGCTTTAAGTGTAAAACGCTTAAACCGGGGTAGCGGCTTTCTTCTCTTTTAGCTATCACCATGCGCCTGTTTACAAGACCTCCTATTATTTTGCTGATAGTCTTTTCATAGCTGTCCGCCGTTTTTAGCAGCAGACTGATATTGATTTCCGCATCGTTTTCATTGTATACTATGGTTTCGGCGCAGACGATATTGTTATAGGCAAGCTCCTCGATTATAATTTTTTCTGTGGCGGCGTTAAAACCGACGCTGTATTTTGTTTCCTTGGCAAGCTGATATAAAATATCACCTACGCCCTTGAACTGCCGCCCTATAAGCGCTCTGCTTGTATCTAAATTGTTTACTACCACCGCATATTGACGGTAAGAATTTGACAGCCTGCCGCATACCGAAAGAACGCTGTTTGTCTTTAAGCAAACCGATGCCAGACGCGGCGGTATATCGAGCAAGGTTACCCTGCCCTTATCTATACCCGCTTTTATAGCTGAGCAAAAACCCTTATCTACGGTATCGGCGTTTTCCTTATGGCATTTTTCTTTTTGCGGACAGGCGCAACATATCTCTTCCTTGGCATCTGCGCTCAGCATATTTACGGCATCTTCGGGGGACATATATCCCTTTATCATGCCGCAAAAAATCTTTTCCATTTCATAAAAAACTTCGCTTACTCTTACGAGCTTTAAATTTAGCTGCTGCCGTGTATGGTTAATAATATGCTTTGAAAGCTGCCTTTCGCTATCAGTTTCAAGTATGCTTTTTACCTTATTTAAATATTTTTTAGGTATAAACAAAAAGGCGCAACACCCCGCCGAAAGAGAAATAATATTATAATAGC
>JAQVSX010000146.1 GCA_028700355.1 Clostridia bacterium | reverse complement strand
ATTTAAGTTTACAAAACTTGTAAGCGAGAAGTTTAATAATATAAAAATAGGCATACACTGCCATAATGACAGCGGCTGCGCCGTTGCAAATTCGATATTGGCGGTAGAAGCGGGCGCTGCTCAGGTGCAGGGTACTTTTATAGGCATCGGCGAGCGTTGCGGAAATACAGATTTAAGTGTTGTTATACCCGATTTGCAGATTAAACAGGGTTATAAATGTATAAACGAGAGTATGGAAAAACTCTCTGAAGTAGTGGTAAAGGTTTCGGAAATCTGCAATATTGCCGTACCTAACAACAAGCCCTATGTCGGCGCAAGCGCTTTTGCCCATAAGGGCGGAATGCATATAGACGGCGTAAACAAATGCCAAAAATCTTTCGAGCATATAGAGCCGCAGTCCGTCGGCAATAAGAGAAGGTTTTTAATGAGCGAGGTTTCGGGCAGGACAACGGTACTTGCAAAGCTAAAAACAATTGCTCCGAGTCTTGATAAAAATTCCCCCGAGACTGCCGAAATTGTTAAAAAACTTAAAGAGCTTGAACATCAGGGTTATCAGTTTGAATCTGCGGATGCAAGTTTTGAGCTTATGGTGCTTGAAACGTTAAAAATGTTTGAGCCTCATTTTAAGCTTGAAATGTTCAGGACGAGCGGAGAGTATCCGCTGCCCGACGGCGAAATGTCTGCTTCCGCAATGCTTAAAATAAAGGTGAAAGACAAAACTGAGGTTACGGCATCGCTTGGCAACGGCCCTGTAAACGCTCTTGACATTGCGCTGAGAAAGGCTTTGTGCGTATTTTATCCGCAGCTTAAAAAGGTGCATCTTACAGATTATAAAGTGCGTGTGCTTACGGCAGAGGACGCTACGGCGGCAAAGGTAAGGGTACTTATCGAAAGCAGCGACGGCGAAAACGTATGGACTACGGTTGGCGTTTCGACAGATATTATACAGGCAAGCTGGAAGGCGCTTGTAGATTCAATAGAATTCATATTATATAAGGCAGGTAAAAATAAAGTATGACATTAACGCAAAAAATACTTGCCGCTCATGTAAGCGGCAAAAAACAGCTAAGCGCAGGCGATATGATTATGGCTGATATAGATTTGGTATTAGGCAACGACATAACTTCGCCCGTAGCGATTAACGAATTTGAAAAGGCGGGCTGCTGCAACGTGTTCGATTGCGGAAAAATAGCAATGGTAATGGACCATTTTACCCCCAATAAAGACATAAAGGCGGCGGAGCAGACAAAAAAGGTAAGGGAATTTGCCCGCGGCAAAAACATAAATAATTTTTTTGATGTAGGCGAGATGGGTGTCGAGCATGCGCTACTTCCCGAAAAAGGTCTTGTAACGGCGGGAGATATAGTAATAGGGGCGGACAGCCATACCTGTACTTACGGCGCACTGGGCGCATTTTCAACGGGAGTCGGCTCTACCGATATGGCGGCGGGAATGGCTTACGGCAAGGCGTGGTTTAAAGTGCCTACGGCGATAAAGTTTAATTTTCATAATAAACTTAACAAATGGGTAAGCGGCAAAGATGTTATTTTGCATATAATAGGCAAAATAGGCGTTGACGGCGCTTTGTATCAGTCAATGGAATACGGCGGCGAAGTAAAAAACCTTACTATAGACGACAGACTTTGTATATGCAATATGGCTATAGAAGCGGGGGCAAAAAACGGCATTTTCTCCGTTGACGATGTTACTTTAAAATTTTTAAGCGAATGCGGCGCAAAACAGCCCAAAATATATAATGCCGACGGCGACGGCGATTATCAAAAAATATACGATATAGATTTGGCGCAGATACAAAGCACGGTTGCCTTTCCGCACCTGCCCGAAAACGCAAAGACCTTTGACGAGTTTGGCGACATAGAAATTCAGCAGGTGGTAATAGGCTCTTGCACAAACGGCAGATTGTCTGATTTGCGGGTTGCGGCAGAAATTTTAAAGGGCAGAAAAGTACATAAAAATGTACGAGCCATAGTAATACCCGCCACACAGAAAATATACCTTGATGCGCTGAATGAAGGATTGCTTACCATATTTATAGAGGCGGGATGTGCGGTATCAACGCCCACCTGCGGGCCGTGTTTAGGCGGTCATATGGGCATACTTGCAGAGGGTGAAAGGTGCGTTGCAACGACAAACCGCAATTTTGTAGGCAGAATGGGGCATCCCAAAAGCGAGGTTTACCTTGCAAGCCCAGAAGTTGCGGCGGCATCTTGCTTAACGGGAAAAATCACTTCGCCGCAAACGCTGTAAATTAAGGAGAATATAAAATGTTTATCAAAGGCAAAGTAATAAAATACGGAGATAATATAGATACGGATGTAATTATACCGGCAAGGTATTTGAATACTTCCGATAAAAAGGAGCTTGCCGCCCACTGTATGGAAGATTTAGACAGCACATTTATAAAAAGGGTAAAAAGCGGTGATATTATGGTTGCGGGAAAAAATTTCGGCTGCGGCTCTTCAAGGGAGCATGCGCCCATAGCGATTAAGGAAAGCGGCATTGCCTGCATAGTCGCAAAGAGCTTTGCGAGAATATTCTACCGCAACGCAATAAATACGGGGCTGCCTATAATAGAGTACGACGGCGAAATTGACGAGGGAGATGTTATTGAGATAGATTTTGACGGCGGCAAAATAATCAACCAAACCAAAAACAAGCAGGGCAGCATTGCGCCATTTCCGCCTTTTCTGCAAAATATAATAAGCGAAGGCGGACTATTAAATTCACTTAAACAGGGAGGATAAAATTATGGATTTTAACATTGCCGTAATTGAAGGCGACGGTATAGGGCCTGAAATTATCAGCAGCTGCGTAAAAGTACTTGACCATTTGGGCAAAATTTACAATCATAAGTTTAATTACGATTGGCTGCTTGCCGGAGGGGCATCGATAGACAAATACGGTATTCCCTTAACCGATGAAACGCTGCAAGTATGCAAGCATAGTGACAGCGTGTTGCTGGGCGCTGTGGGCGGCTACAAATGGGATAAAATGCCCGGCAACTTGCGTCCCGAAAGGGCGCTGCTCGGCATAAGAAAAGAGCTTAATTTATACGCTAATATCCGCCCCGCAACGCTGTATT
>JAQVSX010000145.1 GCA_028700355.1 Clostridia bacterium | reverse complement strand
CACAGCAAGACCAAATTTGCACAGTGAAATTCCGCTGCTTGTTGTTGAAAGTTCGGGGTCTTTTGTTAAATTTCCAACCAAAATTACTTTATTCATATAATTTCTCCGTTATTTTCTTATAACCATATAACGCACAATATCGTCAGAAATACGCATTTGCCGTTCAAGCTCTTTGGGCAATTCGGGTAATGAAGTAAAATTCATAAGAACATAATATCCGTCATTCATATAATTAATAGGATAAGCAAATTTTTTCATGCCCCACTTATCAATCTTTTCAACGCTTCCGCCGCTAGAAATAACAGTTTCTTCATATCTTTTGATAACTGCCTCTTTAGCTTCTTCGTCAAGCGTGTTTTTGATAATGTAAAGTACTTCGTAATTGTTCATTTTAAAACACCTCCTTATGGACTTAAAATTTTTAAGACTCTTTATAGAGTAAGGCGGCTAATTAGTATTTGCAGCAAAACATAATCAAGCCGGTTGTTATAAGATTATAGCATTTTAATTATTAAAAATCAACTAAAAAAAAGCGTTATTACGGGCAATATCAGCACTGCTTTACGCCGCAGCATTTTAATATACTTACTATCAGCATTGTGGCTGCTTCTATATCTATTATTGTAGTTTTTTGATTTTTTTTGTCTTTAATAATATCGCCGCATATTAATATGCAACGGGAAATATCGTCGACATAATTTTTTATATCGCTTATAATGCCGGCTGATACTTCTTCTAAAAAATCTTCTTTGATAAGCGGTTTAAGTATTCTTTTTACCGTAATTAATATAATGTCCGTTAAAGCCGCATCTTTGTTTTTTATAAACTGCTCATAAAACATATAAAAGACGGTCGATGCAGCACCGCATTCCACACCTTTTTTCAGCGTATAATAGCTAAATACCAAACCTTTATTTGTAATTAGCAGATATAGCCCGTATAGTATGCAGCCGCATACAAACGGAGCAAATGTCAGATACTTTTTTTTAGATGCAGGTATAACCTTTTTTAACAAGCTGACCAGCGCGCAGATAATCACTGCAATAACTATAACATCGGTATTTAAACTGCTGATTTGATTAAAAAATTCAATCATTTTTCCTCCATAACAAAAGCGGATAGGTGTTTATCGCTATCCGCTTTAAAAAAAATTATTATACTGTAATTATAAACTCAGCAGTTACAGATGTAAATACTCATATGTCAATTAATTAACAGGCAAGTTCTAAATAGGTGTCTTATTTATAAATAACAGGCCGTAAGTTCCTTTGCCGCAATGGCTTGTTACTGTGCTGCCGGCGCTGGTTATATGTATGTTTTTAAAATTAAATATACTTTTTACCTTGGCTTTTATTTCTTCTATTTCATCTTCATCGCATGTAGTAGTAATAAAAGCAAAATCATCTTGATAATTAGAAAATTCTTTATTTAACAAATTAATATATTCAAAGCAAACCTTTTTAAAGTTGCCCCTCAGCTTTTTATGTACAGTGATTGTGCCGTCACTTAGCAGCAGCATAGGATGAAGTTTTAATATGCTTGCCGCAAAATGGGCTAAACCGCTGCACCTTCCGCCCTTATGCAAATAGTCAAGAGTGTCTACAACAAAAGAAGCGACTACTTTATTTCTTAATCCGTTTAATGTTTCTACAATTTCTGCCGCAGGCTTGCCTTCCTTTCTTAATTTATCGGCATAAAGTATTAACAGTGAAGTGCCCGTAGAAAGTGAAAGAGAATCAATGACATAAACATTATCAAAGTTTTTTGCCGCAATTACGGCGTTTTGGTTGCCTGCCGACAATTTACTGGAAATATTAAAATGTATAATAGCATCATAATCGCCGCAATACCTTTTCCAAAGCTCAGAATATTCTTCAATAGAAGGTGCCGCTGTTTTGGGCAACAACTTATTCTTTTCCACAAAATCGTATATGGTATGCGGAAACACATCTATTCCGTCTCTGTAATCTTTATTTCCAAGTGTAACAAAAAAATTTATGATAGACAGGTCTAACTGTTTAATCAGCTCTTCCGATAAATCGCAAGTAGAATCAGCGGTTAATTTAATATTCATAACTTAAAACCTCCATAATTGCTATTTGGAACTTTCCCTATTTTACAAAAACATCATTATCAAAAATATAAGTCTTGCCCTCTCTTGCCAAAAAAAGCGCCTTGCCTATAATTTGCTCTCTTTTAACAATTCCCACGTTTTCATTCCTGCTGTCTAACGATAAAAGCCTGTTATCGCCCAGCACAAAATATTCGTTTTCTTTAAGATTATATGTTGTACCTATTTTATATATGGCATCAAGCTGACTTTCGGTAAGTGAATTGTTTTTTTTGGCAATATAAAATTCGTCTCTTAAAACGGTTTCTACGGTCATTCCGTTTACTACCGTAGTTCTGCAAAATACATAACTGCCTTCTTCCTTTTTAAAGCATACCGTATCGCCGGGCAGCCCCATAACCCGTTTAATTATATCTTCCCCATAGCTACGGGTATCGTTGTTGTAAACATCGGGGGCATAAAGCACCACAATATTGCCGTAATCTATGTCGCCCTGCATATATAGTATGACCTTGTCACCTTCAAACAAAGTAGGCTCCATAGAACTGCCGAGTATGTTTACCGGAGTTAAAAGATAGCTCGGAACAATATAAGAAACAAAAAAATATATCGCAATAAAAACAATAATCAGCATTGGCATATCGTCATATACCCATAGCTGCCTTTGTTTTTCTCTGATAAAGTCTATATCAAATCGTTTATTCATAACACTTTAAATCCAAAGTATATTATTTATTAAAAATTCATTTTCTGCCGAAAACGCCGCTATTATAACATCTTCCCAGCTTTTTAATATTATGCCGTCTTTTGTTTTTAAATTCTGCTTTTTTATTTCTACGGGCTGCCAAATAGAGCCGCCCTTTAATTTTACTGTTGCAAAGTGATAATTTTCGGTTTCAAACCCCTGTTTGTCAAGAAAATATACAGTAAGTTCCTGTTCAAAGGCAGAATATATGTCAAATTTAAAGCTCTCATCTTCAAAGCCCTTGCATCCTATTGCCCCTACTTTATATGTCGCAAGGCTGCTAGAGCATATTCCTA
>JAQVSX010000144.1 GCA_028700355.1 Clostridia bacterium | reverse complement strand
TTATATACCTTGTTATCATACTCGTGATCAAGCGTGCCGCCGTATATATTTATTAATTTATCAGTAACAAACTCATCAATGGTAAAATCTTCCTCGTCTTCTTCGTCGGCTAAATTTTTTACTACTATATCATTTAAAAGCTGCTCTCTGTATTTTATATAATCCCGCTTGCTCCATTCGGTATTTTGCAGCTGAGCAAGACTGTCGGAAAGCTTATCGTCAAAAGATACCAAAAGGTTTTTAACATAGCCGTATCCGCTTACGGGATTATACAATACAAATGTGTCTTCGCCTGCGCTTTCAAGTTTTGTGCCAAAAGCATCTAAATCGATTGCGTATTTATGCTGTTCGGCGTCTAACATATTTTTACGTCGCTCTTTCATTTTATTTAAGTCTACCCTGATGTCTTCAATAAGGTGCTGCCTGTAAAGCTCTATAATTTCGTTTTCAAGCTGTGATACAAAGTTGTCCTCTAAAAATTCATCGTAAATCTGTTCGGGTTTTTTGTTTTTGTTTTTTTCGTCGGATTTTCTTAAATCATTAATTATTCTGTCATACGCTTTCTGCCTTGTTTCGCCTTCTATTACATTAGGGGGATACGGCGTTTCCTCAGGCTCAGGGCCATCGGGCTTGCGTGTGGGGCGTGGAGTGGGCGAAGGCTCCGGCGTAGGCTCAGGCGTTGCGTCAGGATTTTCGTCTTTTTTTATTTGCTCTTCATAATAGTCGAGCATTTCCTTTTCATACTTATAAACATTGCCCTTAGCTTTTGCGTGAATTTTTTCGCCAACAAGCTTTTTAATACTGTCAGAAATTTTACCGCTGGTTTTATCCTTTCCGAGATAATCTTTTAAACTGCCTTCAAGGTCATTTTTTTCAATTAAAACCTTTGTCGCCTCTTGTATTATTATACGGTTATTGATAAGCTGATTTAAGAGAATCTCCATAGTCTGCTTTACCGTCAACTGATATTGCTGCATATATTGCGAACCCTGCTGACTGAAAATATTTGCAAGGTCTTTTTTTAATATTTCGTCCTTGTAGTCTTCATCCCCTACGGTAACTATAACTTGCTGCAAATCTTTGTATTGGTCAACCACGATAAGCCCGCAACCGTAAAGAAGGGAAACCGACATTACAATTATCATTAACGCTGCCGCTAATTTTGTTTTCATTAATAAAACTCCTGTATGTTTATTAAAGCTCAAACTAAATTATACACAATTAATAACAATAATGCAAATAATTATTTGCTTTAATTTTTTCCGACGGTCTTTGTTTTTATAAAAAAATCTATCAGTATTTCAAGCGTTTTTTGAAAATCCGCTTTTTTTATGTTGAAAACTATCTGCGCCTTATCTGTAAATTTTAAGCTGCAAATATCTGAATATTTTTCAACGGCATCGAGTATGCGGTTATCTTGCAGTTTTTCTATACCTCCAAGCGTAATTTCTGCCTTACCTACCTTAACCGTAACAGATTGAACATTGCTGCCCTTTGCCGCAAGCTTTAAAAGGCGTATGTTTATTAAATTTATTACCGCCTGCGGAACTTCTCCGTAAATATCGGCAAGTTCCCTGATAAATTCGTCTTTTTCCTCAAAATCCGTCATGGCGATTCTCTGATAAACTTTCATTCTGTGGGCGTTTTCTTCTATATATTTTTCGGGTATATATGCGTCAGCCGCTATGTCAAAATCTATCTGCTCTTCCTGCAAATTATCGTCTGACATACTTTGCCTTAAAAGTTTTAAGTACATATCGTAACCCACATTTTCTATATGACCGTGCTGCCTTGCCCCTAAAACGCTGCCCGCTCCCCTTATTTCCAAATCCCTTATCGCTATTTTAAAGCCGCTGCCGAATTCTGTGTATTCCATTATGGCTTTAAGGCGTTTGTATGCGTTTTCGGTAAGCACTTTTTGCGGCATATAGGTAAAATACACATGGGCAAGCCTGTTGCCCCTGCCGACACGCCCCCTTAGCTGATAAAGCTGAGAAAGCCCCAGCCTGTCTGCCTCATAAACTATAAGCGTGTTTACATTTGCAATATCTATGCCGTTTTCTATAATAGTTGTGCATATCAGCACATCGGCATTTCCCTTGTAAAAGGCTTCTACGGCATTTTCAAGTGCATCTTCTCTCATTTGTCCGTGTGCGGTAATAATTTTTGCGTAAGGTACTATCTGCGATATTTTTAATGCAAAGCTTTCTATGCTTTCTGTGCGGTTGTAAAGTATAAATACCTGACCGCCCCTAGCAAGCTCCCTTGAAACCGCATCGTATACTATGCCCTCGCTGTATTCAAGCACATAGGTTTGCACCGGCAGCCTCTCACTCGGAGGCGTGTCTATAATGCTTATATCCCTTATGCCCGAAAGAGACATATGCAGGGTGCGAGGTATCGGAGTTGCCGATAGTGAAAGCACGTCTACGCTTTTGTTTATGTTTTTTACACGCTCTTTATGCTCTACCCCGAAACGCTGTTCTTCGTCCACTATTAAAAGCCCTAAATCGTTGAATTTTACATCACCTGAAAGCAGTCTGTGCGTGCCTATTATTAAATCAAGCTGCTTTTGCCTGATTTTATCTAAAATTTCTTTTTGCTCTTTTCGGCTTTTAAACCTGTTAAGCACATCAAGCCTTACGCCGTACTGCCCTAACCTTTTTCGGCATAAATTGTAATGCTGCTGCGATAATATTGTTGTGGGCGCAAGCAATGCCGCCTGCTTTCCGTCGACTATCGCTTTGAAAGCCGCCCTAAGCGCAACCTCGGTTTTGCCGTAACCTACGTCGCCGCAAAGCAGTCTGTCCATTATTAGCGGGCTTTCCATATCTTTTTTTATTTCGGCAATGCTTGTTAGCTGGTCTTCGGTCTCTTCAAATTCAAAAGCATCTTCAAACTCCTTTTGCAGAGGCGAATCTTTATTGAAGGCATAGCCCTTTCGGCTTTCCCTTTGCGCATAAAGCTCTTTAAGGTCAAAAGCCATTTTCTTTATTTGATTTTTTACACGCTGTTTTATCTTTTCAAATTCTTTGCCGCCCAATTTATTTAAACGGGGCTTGTTATCCACACCGGAATATTTTGCAATTGTATCCATTTGGTCGCAGGGCACATAAAGGGTAT
>JAQVSX010000004.1 GCA_028700355.1 Clostridia bacterium | reverse complement strand
TCTTCAAGCCTTTTAAGCGTAAGAATATGACGGTTTACACTTTTAGGCTGATACTTAGTTAAATTTAAATCAATTGCCGCGAGCGACAGCGCAGTGCCGCCTATTAAAATACATTTACCGCTTAAACCAAATTTAAGCCCGTCAAGTATATTATCGGTTATGCTGTCAAGCAGTTTTTTATCCCTTGAGCATTTGTCATATAACATGACAACGCCTATCGGCAGGCTTATAAACTTATCAATATTTTTACATCTTCCCTTAACAATTTCCGTACTTGCTCCGCCTAAATCTATTACGGTATACTCGCCGTCTTTTAGGCTATGCACCGCACCCAAAAAACCAGCCTGAGCCTCCTCAAAAGGCGATAGTACTTTTACGCTTGCGCCGATGCTTTGCTCAACCAAATCGGCAAATTCTCTGCCATTGCTTGCACTCCTAAGCGCCTCTGTGCCAAAAATGTAAGGTTTTATGCCAAGGCTTTGTGCCGCCAAAGCATACTCTTTTATAGCGCCAAGCGTGCGCTGCATAGCCTCGCCACACAAAGCGCCGCTATTTGAAAGCCCTTCAGACAGCTTTGTTACCTTACTCAATTTATATTGCGCAGTGCCGCATTTAACCAAAGCCGCCCTTACGGAATTAGAACCTATATCTATACAAAATATTGTATCCAAATATTAGCTCTCCTAAACAATGCACCAAAATTTTTATGTTACAATATAATTATATATGCTTTAAAAAAAAATGCAAGCTGTTAAGCCTGCAAGGTTAAGTTCAATATTATTAATAGGGAATCTCTAAATAGCCCCTGAATATAATTTTACTAAAAAATTAATTATCGTTTATTCGCAAATTTCGGCATCTTTTTGGCTTAAAACTGCCTTATTTCCTCGCTAATAGCGCTGCTATCAGCTTCGTCTAACGGCAATTTTCTGCTCAAAAATCTATCCGAAATTTATCGAAGGTGCTATTTAGAGCTTCCCTAATTGATAAAGGCTGCTCCGTGGGGCAGCCTTTATAGTTGTTAATCGTAGCTGATTTTTTTTACAGGCAGGTACTCCGCCGTTATGCTTAGCGGTCTTGCCTTTATTTCTTCAAAGGCTTTTCCTATATAAAAACCCATTATGCCCAAAAACAGTAAAATTATGCCGCTGAAAAAACCTAAACCGCAAATTACCCCCCACAGCGTATAATCGGCTAAAATGCCAAAGCTGAAAAGTGTAATCAGCGCAACCGTGCCTAGCAGTGCAAGCAAACATAGCATTATCCCCGCATACGCAGCCCATATAAGAGGCTTGGTTGTGGTGGAAGCTATCCCGTTAAAGCCAAGCCGAACCATAGCTTTAATATCATATTTGCTTTTTCCCTTTTGTCTTTTTTGTCGGACAATTTCAACGGTTTCGGTTTTAAAACCCGCATAGGGGATAAGCCCCCTTAAAAATTTATTCTTTTCGGGCATAGAAAGCACAACATCTAAAACCCGCCTAGACAGCAGTCTGAAATTATTTACATTATGCGGATAATGCACTTTGTCTGACAGCTTATTCAAAAGCTTATAATAACAGCCTGCGGATTTTCTTTTAAATCTGCCGTCGCTGCTTCGTTTTTTGCGCTGCGCATTTACAACATCGGCACCCTCCTCCCATTTTTCAATCATTTGAAAAATAGCTTGGGGCGGGTCCTGCATATCGCAGTCTATAATGATTGCGGCATCTCCCTTTGCCTTTTCAAGAGCGGCAAAAATAGCCGCCTCTTGACCGAAATTCCTTGAAAGAGATAATAAAGCCAGATTATCGCTGCTATCGTACCACTTTTTTAAAATATCGTAGGTTGCGTCGCTGCTGCCGTCATTTACCGCAATTATTTCAAAGTCGATATGTTTTTTTGTTTTTTTAATGCTTTGCGTTATTCCGCTAATAGTAGTTAAAAAGGTGTCTGCCATTTCGGCTTCGTTATACATAGGCACAATTACAGAAACTAACTTCAATTAAGACCTCTCCTTTACGATATATATATTAATAGGGTATCTCTAAATAGCCACTGAATATAATTTTATAATTGTCGTTTATTCGTAAATTTCGGCATCTTTTTGGCTTAAAACCGCCTTATTTCCTCGCTAATAGCGCTGCTATCAGCTTCGTCTAACGGCAATTTTCTGCTCAAAAATCTATCCGAAATTTATCGAAGGGGCTATTTAGAGCTTCCCTAATAATTATAACATATTTTTTAATAATTATTAATATAAAGTTGATATTAACTATTAAATTTATTATAATTATGTAAGCTGCATCAATAGATTTTATAATTATGGAGGATTATATTTATGAACAAGAGTATAGCGGTTATAACGGGAGCAACAGACGGAATTGGTTTGGAAGCGGCAAAAGGGCTTTTAAAAGAGGGTTTTTTTGTTATAGGAACGGGAAGAAATATTGACAAAACAAAAATGGTCGAAGAAAGTTTAAAGAAAAGCTACGGCGAAAATGTAAAATATTTTATTGCGGATTTATCTCTGATGAAAAATGCCAGGCAGCTTTACAAAGATATAACAGCATATATTGAGCAGTCGCGCGGGAGTCTGACTCTGCTGATTAATAACGCAGGCTGCTATGTTTCTAAAAAGACAATTACAGAAGAAGGCTTTGAAAAAACCGAGGCAGTAAATTACCTTGCGCCGTTTTTGCTAAGCCATTTATTTATGCCGCAGCTTAAAAAATCAGAGCAGGGTAAAATAATTAATACAGGTTCTCGTTCTCACTATAAAGCAACTGTAAACTGTACAAAATTTACCTATAAAGGTTTTTATTTTGGTTACTTTGCTTACCGCAAATCTAAATTGAAACTTACTATGATGACGCAGGAGTTAAACAGCAGATACTGTGCAGATAATTTCAGGGTATATATAGCCGACCCCGGTTTGGTCAACACATATATAGTACAAAAATCCAGCAAGGGAATAGACTCGATATTCTGGTCAATGCGCAAACGGGCGGGAATTACCGTTGAAGAGGGCGCAAGCACGGCAGTTTTTTTGGCAAAGCAGCCAATAAGCAGCCTGCCTTATCATTATTATTATTTATGCAAACCCAAAAATCCTTCAAAGTTTTCACAAAACCCTTCAAAATGCAGTTTGTTGTATGAAGAAACCAAAAAAATATTGAGCGCATATTTAAATGACTGATGTTTTTTAGCTGTAAAAACGGCATTTCGGCAAATTATTTAAAAAATTTGAAAAAAAAGAAGTATTACTGCAAAAAAATACTTTAAAACGCTTGACGCAAGGTTATCATTTAGTATAAAATAGAAAAGCTGTCTATTTCGGGATGAAGCAGGAGGTTACCCTTAGCTTTCAGGGATAGTTTTTGCAGACCGAAGCCAAATAATAATTTGGCGCCAATCCAAAACAAAAAGACGGCTTTTATTTATTTTTTATTTACGACACACACGGATAGGTATACTAAGGTAACAGGGTTGGTTTAACAAAAAGGAGGGCTATTATAATGACAAGCCAAAAAATCAGAATCAGATTAAGGGCATACGACCATAATTTATTGGACCAGTCTGCCGAACGCATTGTAGATGTAGTAAAAAAGCACGGCACAAAAGTATGCGGACCTATACCTCTTCCCACAGAGAGAGAGGTTATAACAATACTGCGTTCTCCGCATAAGCACAAAGACTCCCGTGAGCAGTTTGAGTTAAAGACACATAAAAGGCTTATAGATATATACAGTCCTAACGCAAAGACGGTTGACAGTTTAATGAAACTTGACTTACCCGCAGGCGTTGACATTAAAATAAAATTATAATTAAGAGGTGAACTTTATCAATGAATAAAGCAATCATAGGAAAAAAACTGGGAATGAGTCAGGTTTTTACCGAAGACGGTACAGTTATACCCGTTACTGTAATACAGGCGGGACCTTGTCATGTAGTACAAGTTAAAAATCAGGAAAAGGACGGATACAGTGCCGTTCAGTTGGGTTATGATGTTATACCCGAAAGGTTATCCAACAAACCTAATATAGGTCATTGCAAAAAGGGGGGACTTAAACTTCCCGTACGCAAGCTGCAAGAATTTAAGCTTATTGATGCCGGCAGTTACGAAACGGGTAATAAGATAAACTGCGACATATTTACCGAAGGCGACATAGTCGATATTACGGGAATATCAAAGGGACACGGCTTTTCAGGCGCAATAAAAAGGTGGAATCAGCACAGATTGAAAGAATCTCACGGCACGGGGCCTAATGTTAGGACAGCCGGCTCTATGGGTAGCACATCGACACCTGCGAGAGTATTGCCGGGCAAAAAGCTTCCGGGCCATTACGGAGACAAAAAGACAACTGTATTAAACCTTAAAGTTGTCAAGGTAGATGCTGGGAAAAATGTTCTTCTTGTTAAGGGAGCAGTGCCGGGGGCAAAGGGCAGCATAGTTTCTGTAATATCCGCCGTAAAGGTAAAGAACTAAACTTGAAGGAGAAAGTGATATGCCAAACGTAAAAGTTTATAACACATCCGGCGCCGAAGTAGGCGAGATGGATTTAAAAGACGATATTTTTGGCCTTGAATATAACGAAGCGTTAATTCATCAGGCTGTTGTAACAACACTTAGCAATCAAAGACAGGGGACAAAAAGCACGCTGACAAGGGCAGAGGTTCGTGGCGGCGGCAAAAAACCTTGGAGGCAAAAGGGCACAGGCAGGGCAAGGCATGGTTCTATACGCTCACCGATATGGACGGGCGGCGGTATGGCATTCGCATTAGAGCCACGTGATTTTTCTAAAAAAATGAACATTAAGGCAAAAAGGCAGGCATTAAAAAGCGCTTTATCGCAAAAAGTTGCGGCAGGAGATTTTATTGTGCTTGACGAGTTTAATCTTTCTCAGCCCAAAACAAAGGAAATGGCAGGCGTTCTCGATAATTTAAAGCTGTCAGGCAAAATACTTGTGGTTACATTAAAAGGCTATGAAAGCGTTATCAGGGCAAGCGGAAACCTTCCCGATATTACCACAATCAATGCGGATTTGCTGAATACTTATGATGTGGTAAATAACGGTAAAATACTGATTACCAAAGAGGGCGTGGGTAAAATCACGGAGGTATTTGCATAATGAACGCACAAGATATTATTATAAAACCTATTCTTTCAGAAAAGAGTTATGACGGTATATCAAACAAAAAATATACCTTTTTAGTTGACAAAAAATCCAATAAATCACAGATTAAAAAGGCTGTGGAAGAGCTTTTTCCCGAATGTAAAGTAGAAAGCGTAAACACCGTGAATTATCAGGGTAAGTATAAGCGCATGGGCAAAAGCGAAGGTATGACGGCAAGCTATAAAAAGGCCATTGTTCAACTGAAAGAAAGCAGCAAGCCCATTGCATTCTTTGAAGGCTTGTCTTAGTAGTTTAAGGAGGAGTAAAAAAATGGCTTTAAAGAGATATAAACCAATGACGCCGGCTCAGCGCGGAATGACAGTCTCCGACTTTGCTGAAATAACCGCAGATAAGCCTTTAAAATCTTTGGCTAAGTCAAAGTTGAAATCAGGCGGCAGAAATGTAAGCGGCAGGATAACCGTAAGGCATATTGGCGGCGGAAACAAGCAAAGATACAGAATAATAGACTTTAAACGGAATAAAACCGATATACCCGCAAAGGTAGAATCGATAGAATACGACCCTAACAGGTCGGCAAATATTGCATTGTTATTTTACGCCGACGGTGAAAAGAAATATATTTTAGCTCCCGTAGGGCTTAATGTTGGCGACACTGTAATAAGCAGCGAAAGCGCAGATATTAAGGCAGGCAACACATTGCCGTTATTTGCAATACCCGTAGGAACTGTAATTCACAATATAGAGTTATCGCCGGGAAAGGGCGGTCAGATAGCGAGGGCGGCAGGTAATTCAGCTCAGCTTATGGCTAAGGAAGGCAAATACGCAACACTTAGAATGCCGTCGGGCGAAATGAGATATGTTTCTATAAACGGCAGGGCAACAATAGGTCAGGTAGGCAATGTAGAGCACGAAATAATAACTATCGGCAAGGCAGGTAAAAAACGGCATTTAGGCATAAGACCTACTGTAAGGGGTTCTGTTATGAATCCTGTTGACCATCCGCACGGCGGCGGCGAAGGCAAAGCTCCAATAGGCCGGTCCGGTCCGGTTACGCCTTGGGGTAAACCCACTTTGGGATATAAGACAAGAAAGAAAAAGAAAACCACTAATAAGCTTATTATTAAGCGTATAAATTAGGTCGGAGGATATATATGAGCAGATCTGTCAAAAAAGGGCCTTATGTTGAAGAAAGGCTTTTAAAGAGAATACAGAAAATGAATGAAAGCAACGAAAAAAAAGTGATTAAGACGTGGTCGCGCGCATCTACCATATTTCCCGACATGGTAGGCCATACCATAGCGGTACATGACGGCAAAAAGCATGTGCCGGTTTACTGCACAGAGGATATGGTTGGTTGCAAACTGGGCGAATTTGCGCCCACAAGGTCGTTTCGCAGCCACGCAGGTGAAAAGACTACGGCTGCTAAAAAGTAAGGAGGCGCTTAAATAATGGCAAAAAGAATTAGAGAAAAAACCGAATTTCGAAAAGAAAATAAAGATATGCGCCCAAAGGCAGTGGCAAAATATATAAGGATGTCTCCTTATAAGGTTAGGCAGGTTCTCGATATAATAAGGGGAAAAAGCTATACCGAAGCTGCCGCCATACTTGAAGTTACTCCCCGCGCTGCTGCGTCCGTTATAAAGAAAGTTCTTGACTCTGCGGCGGCAAATGCGGAGCATAATTTAAGCCTTAACAAAGATGAGCTAACAGTTGCCTCTGCGTTTTGCGACGGCGGTCCCACATTAAAAAGAATGATGCCGAGAGCAAGAGGCAGTGCTAACAGAATATTAAAGCGCACAAGCCATATTACAATAGTGCTTGACAGCGAAGGAGGACTTAAAGATGGGACAAAAGGTTAATCCGCACGGTCTTAGGGTAGGAATAATAAAAGGTTGGGATTCTCAATGGTATTCCGAAAAAAAGGATTTCCACAAAAACCTTAAAGAAGATTATGTAATAAGAAATTTTATAAAAAAGACATATTTTAATGCCTCAATATCTAAAATTACCATAGACAGAGTGGCAAAAAAAATAATTCTAAACATTTTCACATCAAGACCTGCCATACTTATAGGTAAAGGCGGTGCCGGTGTTGAACAGATTAAAAAAGAAATATCAAAAATCTGCAAAGATAAAAATATTATAATTAATATCAGGGAAATCAGAAAGCCTGATGCAGATGCGCAGCTGCTTGCGGAATCAATCGCGGCATCGCTTGTAAAGAGAATATCTTTTAGGCGGGCTATGAAACAGGCGATAGGCAGAGCTATGAGATCGGGTATTAAGGGCATAAAGGTTATGGTATCCGGCAGACTTGACGGGGCTGAAATAGCAAGGAGCGAGCATTATAATGAAGGCTCTATTCCCCTGCATACTTTAAGGGCTGATATAGACTACGGAATTGCGGAAGCTCATACGACATACGGCGTATTAGGAATAAAGTGCTGGATATACAACGGTGAAAAATTAGGAAAACAAATCCTTCACAGGGAAGGAGGGGACGCATAATGTTAATGCCTAAAAGAGTAAAAAGAAGGCGTGTACAGCGCGGCAGAATGAAAGGCAAGGCGACAAAAGGCAATATAATAGCTTACGGCGATTACGCATTAGTTGCTACTCAGCCGGGTTGGATAAAATCCAATCAGATAGAAGCAGCACGTATTGCTATGACAAGATATATCAAAAGGGGCGGCAATGTATGGATAAATATTTTTCCGCACAAACCCGTAACGCAAAAACCTGCAGAAACGAGAATGGGCTCGGGTAAAGGCGCACCCGAATATTGGGTAGCGGTAATAAAACCCGGAAGAGTATTATTTGAAATGTCAGGTATACCCGAAGCTGTTGCAAAAGAGGCTTTAAGGCTTGCAAGCTATAAGCTTCCCATAGCGACAAAGTTTATGAAGAGAGAAAATCTTGATACTCCTAATACAGAGGAGGTTGAAAAAGTTTAATGAAAGCAAAACAATTTCACGAAATGAATACTGAAGAACTTAAAGCAAAGCTTAAAGAATTAAAGCAAGAGCTTTTTAATCTTCGATTTCAGCATGCGACAGGGCAGTTGTCCAATCCAATGACGCTTAATATCTGCAAAAAAGATATTGCGAGAGTTTTGACAATACTAAAGGAAAGAGAATTAAATATAGAAAAAAGGGCTAAGGCTTAAGGAGTTAAATTATGGAAACAGAAAGAAATTTAAGGAAAAGCCGTATCGGAACAGTTGTCAGCGATAAAATGGATAAAACTGTTGTCGTAGCCGTTGACACATTAACAAAGCATAAATTATACAAAAAGTTTGTCAAATCCACTAATAAGTTTAAAGCTCACGACGAAGATAACATATGCGGCATAGGCGACAAAGTACTGATTACAGAGACAAGAAAGCTGTCTAAAGACAAATATTTTAGAGTCGACAAAGTAATCGAGAAAGCAAAATAACCTATTTAAGAGTTTGCATAGAAGGAGTTTGGTAAAATGATACAACCACAAACACGATTAAAGGTTGCTGACAATTCAGGCGCAAAGGAAATAATGTGCATAAAGGTACTTGGCGGTTCATTCAGAAGAAGCGGCAATATAGGTGATGTAATTGTTGCAAGTGTTAAGTCAGCAGTAAGCGGCGGAACGGTAAAAAAAGGCGATGTTGTGCGTGCGGTAATTGTGAGAAGCCATAAAGGGCTGCGCCGTAAAGACGGTACTCACATTATTTTTGACGATAATGCCGCCGTTATTATAGATAACCAGAAACAGCCCAGGGGAACACGTATATTCGGGCCTGTGGCAAGAGAGTTAAGGGAAAAAAATTATATGAAAATAATTTCCCTTGCGCCCGAAGTGTTGTAAGCGGAGGTCAAAAATAAATGAATACATTAAAAATAAAAAAAGGCGATACCGTTATCGTAACCACCGGAAAAAAGGGTAAAGACGGCATAAAGGGTAAAAAAGGCAAGGTTATTGCCGTAAACCCTGCTTCCAATAAAGTAATAGTTGACGGTTTGAGAATACAAAAACGCCATACAAAAGCTAAGAGCGCACAGTCGCAGGCGGGTATTATAGAGCAAAGCGGCCCTATTGATGCTTCAAATGTAATGGTTATATGCCCCAAATGCAACAAACCCACGCGCATAGGCATAAGCTATGATGCAAGCGGTAAAAAAATCAGGGTATGCAAAAGGATTACAGACGGTGTAGCTTGCGCAGCTTCGCTTGATAAAGGCTTAAAGGCAGAAAAGAAAGCGGATAAAAAGGCGGAAGATAATAAACCTGCCGAAAAAGCAGTTACAAAAACAGCAGAAAAATCAGCGGAAAAGACAACAAAAACTACTGCCAAAAAGCCTGCTGTGAAAGTTGAAAAAGCTGCTGAAAATAAAGATAATACAGAGGCGGCTAAGCCAAAGACAACAAAAAAGACAGGCGAAGCAAAACCAGCTGCCACAAAAGCCGCCGCTAAGCCAAAAAAAGTAAACGAAACCAATCAAAATAACGATAAACAAGCATAATCGGAGGTAATTATAGTGTCAGACAAAAATCAGGTTGCAAAAGCACCTGCAACCGATAACAAGGCGGTACCGCGTTTAAAGGCATTTTACCAAAAAGACGTAATCCCCTTTATGATGAAGCGCTTTAAATACAAAAATGTTAACGAAGTGCCAAAGGTTGAAAAAATAGTTCTTAATATGGGGTTTGGTGATATTAAGGACAACAGCAAAAGTATTCAGCTTGCGGTAGAAGAATTAAAGGTAATTGCAGGACAAAAACCTGTGCTTACTGCGGCAAAAAAATCCGTTGCAAATTTTAAGGTTAGAAAAGGCATGAATATAGGCTCGAAAGTAACGCTTAGAAAGGAAAGAATGTACGAATTTCTCGATAAATTTATGTCTGTTGCTTTGCCGAGGGTAAGGGATTTCCGCGGTCTGTCTACAAAGTCTTTTGACGGAAGGGGAAATTATGCGATGGGTGTTAAAGAGCAGCTTATATTTCCGGAAATATCTTATGACAAGATAGAAAAGATAAGAGGCCTTGATGTATGCATAATAACAACGGCAAAAACAGACGAAGAAGCCAAAGAATTATTAAAAGCTATGGGTATGCCTTTTAAGGCTGATTCGTAAGGAGGAATATAAATTAATGGCTAAAAAATCAATGATAATCAAACAGCAACGCACTCCTAAGTTTTCTACCAGATATTACACAAGGTGTTCTATTTGCGGAAGGCCGCATGCTGTTCTCAGAAAATACGGCGTTTGCAGAATATGTTTTCGCAACCTCGCCTATAAGGGTGAGATACCCGGCATAAAAAAATCAAGCTGGTAAAGGAGGTAGTTTAATTATGATAGTTACAGATCCTATTGCGGATATGCTTACACGCATCAGAAATGCTTTAACAGCAAAAAAAGAAACAGTAGATATTCCCGCGTCAAATGTAAAAAAAGCTGTAGCAAAAATACTTGTTGACGAAGGTTTTATAAAAAGCGCAGAATATGCGTCTGATAATATTCAGGGTGTAATAAAAATAACCTTAAAATATGGACCGAAGAATGAAAAGGTAATTACCGGACTTAAAAGGATATCTAAACCGGGACTAAGGGTATACGCTACCGTTAAGGATTTACCTAAGGTACTTGGCGGTCTCGGCGTTGCTGTTATTTCCACATCCAAAGGTATAATGACAGACAAGCTCGCGCGGAGTAACAATCTCGGCGGAGAGATACTCGCGTATATTTGGTAGGAGGTATAAAATGTCAAGAATAGGAAGACAACCGATAGAAATTCCTGCCGGAGTAACGGTTACAATTGAAGGCGGCAAAGTTACCGTCAAAGGTCCGAAAGGCAGCTTGGAAAAAAACATAGACAGCTGCATAAATATAGAACAGACAGACGGTAAACTTATATTTACAAGAAAATCAGAAATCAAAGAGGTAAAGTCCAAGCACGGTCTTTACAGAATGCTCGTTTCCAATATGGTAGACGGCGTTACAAAAGGTTTTGAAAAATCTTTATTGATTTCAGGTGTGGGATTTAAGGCTCAAAAGCAGGGCGAAAAGCTAATATTGAATTTAGGATATTCCCACAATATAGAATACACTCCGCCTGTGGGCATTACGGTTGACTGCGTATCCAACAATGAGATACTCGTAAAGGGTATAGATAAGGAAGCGGTAGGTCAGGCGGCTGCAAACATCCGTGCTTTCAGGGTACCCGACCCTTATCATATTTATGGTGTACGCTATAAAGATGAAATAATACAAAAGAAAGAAGGAAAGACCGCAGGTAAATAAGGAGTAAATTATGATAATTAAAATAGATAAAAATTCCGATAGAAAAATTCGTCATGCAAGGGTAAGAAAAAAGATTGAAGGCAGCGAGCAAAAACCCCGTCTTTGCGTTTACAAAAGCCTTTCGCATATTTATGTGCAATTTATTGACGACGCAAAGGGCGTAACGCTTGTATCGTGTTCGACAATGGAAAATGAAATAAAAGAAAAGGTTAAAGGTCTTAAAAAGAGCGCCGCCGCAAAGTCCGTAGGCATTGAAGCGGCAAAAAGGGCAAAAGCAAAAGGTATAAGCGAAGTTGTTTTTGACAGGGGCGGCTATCTTTACACCGGCAGGGTTAAGAGCGTAGCAGACGGCGCAAGAGAAGGCGGATTAAAGTTTTAAGGAGGAACAAACTAAATGGCGTATCGTGATAGCAGAGCAAGGCACGAAGAAGAAAAAGATAATTTAATAAAAAAGCTGGTAAACATTAACCGCGTTACAAAGGTTGTAAAAGGCGGCAGACATATGCGCTTTTCTGCTCTTGTTGTTGTCGGCGACGGTAACGGCAAGGTAGGAATGGGTACCGGCAAAGCCGGTGAAGTGCCAATGGCTATTGAAAAGGCTACTGCGCAGGCAAAGAAAAATATGAAAAGTGTTTCTCTTGTAGGCACAACTATTCCACATCAGATTACGGGCAAGTTCAGCAAAGGTCAGGTTCTTATGATACCTGCTCCCGAGGGAACGGGCGTTATTGCCGGCGGGCCTGTTCGTGCGGTTATGGAAGCTGCGGGAATAAAAAATATAAGGACAAAATCTTACGGAGCGAACAATCCTTTTAACTGTGTAAGGGCAACTCTTGAAGGTCTTTACAAATGTAAATCTGCCGAAGATTATGCAAGACTGCGTGATAAAACGGTAGAAGAAATTACAGGGTAAGGGAGGAGCATAAATTATGGCAGAAGATATTAAAAAAACACAAACAGAAGAAAAAACGACAACTGCTAAAAAAACTGCGGCAAAAACAACAGCGCCAAAAATAGCAGCTGCAAAAACGGCAACAGCTAAAACAACTGCCGCAAAAACTGCAACTGCAAAAACTGCAACTGCTAAAACAACTGCTGTTAAAACTGCAACAGCAAAAACTGCAACAGCTAAGGCAACGCCAAAAACAACTACTGTAAAAACTGCGGCAAAAGAAACCGTAAAAAAAGCAGTGTTTACAC
>JAQVSX010000143.1 GCA_028700355.1 Clostridia bacterium | reverse complement strand
TATTGGATATAGACAGGCAGGCTGATGAGGATTTTAAAAGCGAAATAATAAATGTGCTTGAATGCGGCGGCGATATGACCGACGGAGAAAAGAAAAAATTTTATCACGATTGCATAAACGGTTTTATTGAGGAGCAAAGCCAAAACAAACTAAGTGCTTTGATAAAGCAATTTGAAAGTGAAACAGATATAAAAAAAAGGAACGAGCTTTTATTGGAAATACAGGCTTTTAGAAATGAGCAAAAGAAAATACATAATAAAGGAATGTAAAAAATGCAGTTAAGCGAAGAACAATTAAAGGAACTTTTAAAAATTTTGATATCGCAGGGCAAGGAAAAGGGCTATATCACCAGTGACGAGCTTTGCAGTAAACTTGAAAAGGTTGACGCTTCTCCCGAACAGTTTGACGAAGTCTATAAACATCTAGAAAGTAACAATATTACTGTTATAAATGATGTGAACTTTGAAAAAGAAAAAGACTATATAGATAAAATAATAAACGAAGTTTCCATAGATGACCCCGTCAAAATGTACCTTAAAGACATAGGCAGAGTGCCGCTACTGATGCCCGAAGAGGAAATTACGCTTGCCAAGCTTATGATTGAAGGCGACGAATGTGCAAAAAAGAAGCTTTCAGAGGCAAACCTTCGCTTAGTTGTTTCTATTGCCAAAAGATATGTAGGCAGGGGAATGCTTTTTTTAGACCTTATTCAAGAAGGCAATTTAGGGCTTATGAAAGCCGTAGAAAAATTTGACCATACAAAGGGCTTTAAATTTTCCACATATGCAACTTGGTGGATAAGGCAGGCAATAACAAGGGCGATTGCAGACCAAGCAAGGACTATCCGCATACCCGTTCACATGGTAGAGACAATCAACAAGCAGATAAGGGTATCGAGATTGCTGTTGCAGGAACTTGGCAGAGAGCCTTCGCCTGAAGAAATTGCCCTTAAAATGAATGTTTCAGTTTACCGTGTAAGAGAAATTCAAAAAATTGCGCAGGACCCTGTTTCGCTTGAAACGCCCATAGGCGAAGAGGAAGACAGCCACTTAGGCGATTTTATAGAAGATGACCACGCCACAGCGCCCAGCGACGTTGCGGCTTTCGCTATGCTTAAAGAACAGCTTATCGGCGTTTTAGACACTTTGACACCCCGTGAAGAAAAGGTGCTGAGACTGCGTTACGGCATTGACGACGGCAGACCGAGGACATTAGAAGAAGTGGGCAAAGAGTTTAATGTAACGAGAGAGCGTATAAGGCAGATAGAGGCAAAGGCTTTGCGCAAGCTGCGCCACCCCAGCAGAAGCAAAAAATTAAAGGACTTTTTAGAATGACGCTTTGTAACAGACTGAGCTTTATAGAAAAGCTTGTCGGTTACAGTCCGCTCGCCATAGATATAGGCAGCGACCACGGAAAACTTGCTTGTTCACTTTTATTGAAAAACATAGCGAAAAAAGTAATAATTACCGATATCAGCCAAAAAAGTTTAAATAAGGCAGTAAAGCTGATAAATAAATACGGCTTAAATGACAGGGCAAAGTTTTATTGTTTAGACGGCTTTAACGGCATAACTGAAGATATTCATACGGCAGTAATTGCGGGTATGGGAGGTATGGAAATTATCGGCATACTTGATAAAATGCCTCAAAATATAGAAAAAATAATATTGCAGCCGATGAAAAATGCCGATAAACTAAGGTTATATTTGCAAAAACGCTGCTTTTTTATAGAAACAGATAAAAAGATTAGCAGCGGCGGCAGGTATTATGATATAATTAAGGTTGATACAAAAAAAGGCGATGCTTTAAGCGAAAACGATATCATATACGGAAAAAGCAATTTAATTGAAAGGGATAAGGTTTTTTTTGATTATTTGCAAAATGAAAGAAAAAAACTTAAAAGAATTTGCGATAAGACTAATTAAAGCGAAGCGGCTGTAAAAGAGCTTGATAGAATATACAATATTTTGAATGAATTATATAAATAATAGCCTAAAAGGAGGCTGTTTATGGCTACCGTTAAGGATGTAATAGCGCTTATGGAGGAGATAGCTCCTAAAAAACTCAGCGATTTATATTGCCAAAAATACAACGCTTATGATAACAGCGGTTTGCTGCTCGGCAATGAGGATAAACAGGTTTTTTCGGTTTTAGTGTGTTTAGATTTGACAAGCGAGGTTGCGGCTGAGGCTCAGGACATAAATGCCGATATGATAATAACCCATCATCCTTTAATATTCGGGGGGCTAAATGAAATTATTAGTACAGAGCCTATGGGTAAAATACTCTATAAGCTTATACAAAACAATATTGCTGTATATGCGGCGCATTTGAATTTTGATTTTGCACCCTTCGGCATAAACCAGATACTTGCCGATAAGCTTATGCTTTATGACTGCAAGGTAATGCAAGAGATAGGAGAGGAAGCGGGGCTTGGCAGGATAGGCAAAATAGAAAAATGCACTTTAAAAGATTTTTACGATACTGTTATAAGTACGCTTTGCTGTGAAAACATAAGAGTCAGCGGTAACTTTGATAAGATTATACATACCGTTGCAGTTATTTCGGGAAGCGGCGGCGGCGACATAGAGCTGTTAAATATAGCGGCAGAGCATGGCGCGGATTTAATTTTGACTTCAGAGGTAAAACACCACATAGCTTTAGCAGCTAAGGAGCTTGACATTGCTGTAATTGATGCGGGGCATTATAGTACCGAAAATATTGCAATCAGTATGCTTGTAGACGCACTGAACGGTTACGCAGAAAACAAAAACCTTGATATAGAAGTAGTGCAAACCGCAGTAAATACCAACCCGTTTGAATTTTAACAGCATTAATAATACAAGGAGCAATTATGATACAGAACATACTAAGATATCAAAGCATAGAGGCACAGCTTAGGAAAATAGAATCGGCGCTTGCAAACTGCCCTGAAAGGATAAAAGCAATGCAGGCAAAAAAATTTTTGCTAGATTCAGAAGAAAATGTAATAAAAATGGATAAGAGGGCAAAGGACCTTTTAAACCATCTGGAAAAAGCCCAGCAGGAATATAAAGACATTTCCGCATTGATAAAGGAATACGAAGATACATTAAATACCCTTAAAAGCGAGGACGAAATTTCTTATCT
>JAQVSX010000142.1 GCA_028700355.1 Clostridia bacterium | reverse complement strand
CCCCAATCCTTTATAATAAACGCACATAAACACCATAACAAGCGCAAGGCCGATAAGTCCCGCTATTATGCCGCTTTTTAAAGCGTCTTGTCCCAAAGTGGGGCTTACTGTGCCTTTTTCAAATTCGTTCATTTTTAAGGGCAAAGCGCCGCTTTGAAGCAGCATTGCAAAATCTTCAGCCTGCTGCATAGTGCCTATATTTGTAATGATAGGCTTGCCGTTTGCTATTTCCTGCTGTACATTGGGTTTAGAAACCTCGTCTTCATCTATATATATTGATATTGTTTTGCCTTCATTATTGCGTGTAGCCTCTGCAAAAAGACTTGTCCCCTCGTCGTTGAGGTTAAGCCCTACCGCAGGACTGCCGTTTTCGTCATATGTCGGAAACGCACTTTGAAGGTGCTTAGAGCCCTCTAACAATACTTTGCCGCTATCGTCCCTGAACTGTAATACCGCAGGTTTGCCTATTATTTCAAATACGCTTTCGGGGTCGTCAACATCGGGAATTTCTATCCTTATGCGCTTTTCCCCCTGTCTTACCACAGTGGATTCTGTAAAGCCTTTGCCTACAAGGCGGCTTGTCAGCGTGGAAATTGTACCGTCAAGCGAACGGTTAAACTCGTCAGCGGGTATAACATCGCCGTTTTCATCTGTACCATCCGCCTCTAATACCATATATACGCCGCCTCTTAAATCTATACCGAGGGAAATATTGTCAATAACGGGCTTGTATTCTTTTATACCGAATGAATAGGGCATAACTGTTAAAACCGAAAACAATATGAGGAAAACACCGAGTATAGCGAGTAGTATTATTGATTTTTTACGGCCTTCTTTCTTTTTGGGTTTCATCCGCTCCTCCTTATGCAATGAAAATAGAGCAAAATTTTAAGGAAACAATAATTTTTTATGTAATCTTTTATATAAAAAGCGCAAAGCCTTTTAATTTATACTGTTTTTATGGCTAAAATTGCGCTATAACAATAGCGCCTTTATAGATTATATAATTTTTAATATTTTAAGTCAATAATATTTTGCTTAACTTTTTGAATGATTTATAGATTTAATCAGCCGCTTTTTCCTCGGCATATATATACAGCGCACATTCAAACCGCTTTTTTATAATTTCGCAATAAATATCGTTGGGGGAATTTATGCCGCCGCCGTAATTTATATTATGCGCCGCGCAGCCTCCGCTGCAAAAATACTTTGCAAAGCAGTCTGAACATTTTTGTTTAGTAAGTAAATTTGAATTTGTAAATTTTTCTGAAATTTTGCCGCTTACGCTTTTTTCGAAAACATTGCCCATTAAATACTCTTTTTTGCCTACAAATTGATGACAGGGGTAAAGACCGCCGTCAGGGGCAACAGCAAGATAATTCCCGCCTGCGCCGCAGCCCGAAAGCCTTTTTTTAAGGCAGGGTGCATTGTCTAAATCTATCATAAAATGAAAAAAGTTAAACCATTTTCCGCTTTTTCGCCTTTCTATGTATTTAGTTGCAAGTTCTTGGTACTGTGAATAAATCTTTTGCAGATGCTCTGTTTTTATTGCAAGCGGGTTGCTTTGTTCAAGCACAACAGGCTCTATGCTAACTTGGTCAAAGCCGCAATCGGCAAGGGCAAGAACGTCGCTGCAAAAATCTAAATTTTCTGCGGTGTATGTTCCCCTTATATAATAGTCCTTATCTCCCCTTTTTGACCTGAATTTTTTTGCGTTTTTTATAACCGTGTCGTATGTGCCTTTTCCGCCCGATGTCTTTCTGATATTGTCGTGCGTCTGCTTTCTGCCGTCTATACTTATTACGACGTTGTCCATCTCTTTATTAAAAAAGCTGATTGCGCTGTCGCTAAGTAAAAGTCCGTTTGTCGTTACCGTAAATTTAAACTTTTTTCCGCTTTCTTTCTCTCTCTGCCTTGCATAACTTACGGTGCTGACTATGGTCGGATAATTTAAAAGAGGCTCGCCTCCGAAAAAGTCCATTTCAAGATTTTTTATACTGCCGCTTTTTTCGATGAGAAAATCTACCGCCGCAAATGCGGTATCTGCCGACATACTTTCCTTTATTCCGAAATAGTTGCCGCCGTCTCCGAAGCAGTATTTGCAGTTCATATTGCAGTCGTGGCAGATATGCACGCAAAGCGATTTTATGCAGCCGTCAAATGAAGGGGGAACAACCTCAGAAGGCTTGACGTATAAAAGCCCCTGCTCTTTCAGCCGGTCTATCTCTTTTTTTGCCTGTAAAATATCTTGGGCAGAGAATTTTGACAAATCGCCGCCGCAAAGCAGCGCTGACATTAGCTTGTCCGCTTCAAAAACGTTGCCCGATTCGCTGTCGTAAACTATGTATTTGTTATTAATAGAAAATGTATGTACCATAGAAAATAAATTTTTCCGCTATAATAAGCGGAAAATTTTTATACCTTTTTTAATTTGCGCTAAATAATTATTATCTGCCCTTAAAGGACGGGGTTCTTGTTGTTTCCCTCTCGCAATGCTGATTGCCTACCGTACAGCTTGTTTTGCACGCAGACTGGCAGGAAGACCTGCACTGCCCGCAGCCGCTGCCTTCTTTTACTTTGTTTATTTGTGGCGCTGCAATAATCTTAATGTGTTTCATAAAAAAAACCTCCCATTAAATACATAAATAATTATAATACATCAAAGAGTATTAGGCAAGCATATTTTTATCTGCATTTAAGGGCACTATTATTTTTTTATTATTATCACTATAGCGCCGCATATCGCCCCCGACAAAGAGCCAATCAGTATTTCCAATAAATTGTTTACCGATATAATCGGCTCGAGTGATAAAAAGGAAAACAGCGAAATTGACAGGGCAGTAAACAGTATTCCCGATAAAAAGCCTTTGCTTATTCCCTTTTCTTTTATTTTTATGCCCAAAAACAAGCCTAAAAATATGCTTATTATTTTTATTACCTGATTGACGGGTTTTATTACGCTTTCGCCAAGCTCTCCGAGTTTTACTATTAACGCAAATATCAGAATAAACGCCATAGAAAATAATACCGCATATAATACGCTTTTTAATATATCAGATAAATACCCCCTTGTATCTTCCCTTACCATATACAAAACCCTCCGCTATTCCTATATAATAAATTTATTCCTAAGCTTGTATAAATAG